>JBKPTB010000169.1:0-23905 GCA_046735315.1 Actinomycetota bacterium | reverse complement strand
GCAATCAGTCGGAGGACGTCGAGCTCCCGTGCGGTGAGAGCGCTCGCAGCAGCGTGATCGCGCGACGCGCGTAGCGACGCCGTCAGGAGCCTGGCCACGGCCGGGTCGATCTCGACGTCGCCGCGGTGAGCGGCGCGGATCGCGTGCGCGACGTCGTCCGCGTCGGCGTCCTTCAGCAAGTAACCGGCAGCACCCGCTTCGAAGGCCGCACGCACGAGCTCCTCGTCTCCGAACGAGGTGAGTGCAACCACCTCGACGTCGTCGTAAAGCGCGCGGATCCGCCGGGTCGCCTCGATCCCGTCGATCGGCACCATCTGGATGTCCATCAAGACGACGTCGGGTCGCAAGTCCTTCGAATGCAGCCCGGAAAGGAGCTCGAGCGCTTGCTCGCCGTCGGCTGCATCGCCGACGACCTCGAGGTCGGGCTCTGCGTCGAGGAACGCCAGCAGGCCGCGCCGAACGACGGCGTGATCGTCGACGATCAAGATCCGGATTGCGGTTTCAGTGTCGGCGACAGCCATCACGCGCCTTCGTCGACGGGCACCGTGACAGTCACGACAGTGCCGCGCCCGACGGTGCTGGCGATCACGAGCTCGCCCTCAATCTCGGCCGCGCGGCTCCTCATCGACTCGATGCCCTGATGGCCGAGGCTTGTGCCTGCCGGAGCAAAACCCTTGCCGGGGTCGCGGACCTCCAGTGTCACAAGGCGAACATCCGCTTCGATGTGGACACGCGCGGTGTTCGCGCCAGAATGCTTGGCGACGTTGGCGAGCGCCTCCCGCCCGATGGCATAGAGCTGGCTCTGCTTCGAGCTCGGCAGCGGCAGCGGTGACTCCGGACCGACGACAGAGACGGCGAGGCCGCAGTCCGAGGCCAGCGACGCCGCATGCCGAGAAAATGCAGTCACCAACCCGTCTTCGATGCCGCCTGGGCCCCAGTCGAAGATGAAGCTGCGCATCTCCCGTTGAGCCCGCTTGGTCAGCTCGTCGATGGCGTCCAGATGCTGCCGCACGGTTGCGTTGTCGACCGTCTGATCGAGCGCGCGTTGAGCTGTCCGCGTGTGTAGCCCGCTGGAGAACAGCGCCTGCGAAACGGAGTCATGCAGCTCCCGCGCTATGCGGCGCCGCTCTGACAGCGCGCGGTCGCTCTCCCGCCGCCGCGCGGCGACGAGCTCGGTGACTGACCGCTGGCGCTCACTGACGACCGCGCTGAGAAACAGCGCCGTGACCGCGGTGATGAGGACGTAGAGCTGTGTGCTCAACGTGCGATCGTCGATCGGCTGTTTGAAGAAAGGGCCCAGTCGGTCGGCCGTGACACCGATCGTGATGCCGGCGTTGATCGTCGTCGCCAGCGTCACGCCCGGCGCCCCGAAACGGAACGCGGCCCAGATCAGCGCGGGAAAGATCAGATATGTCAAGGGCGCCTCACTCGTCACGGCCAACACCGCGAGTGCAACAACGGTTGCGATCATCAACGCGCCCTCCGGGCACAACATGCGACGCCAGGCCGTCTTCGCGTCACCGACCCAGACGAGCATGAGCGGCAGGACGACGAGCGCTCCGGACGAGTCACCGAGCCACCACGTCCGCCAGAAGTTGGGAACGGCGCTGCTCTCGATCACATCGCCGGCGAGCATCGAGAGCGTGCCGACGGTTGCGCTGATCGTCGTTGCCGTCCCGATCGCGACGATCAGCTTCCCGATCTGCGCCGCGCTGTCGAGCTTCGCCCGCGGACCGATGAGTCGGAGCAGGAGCCAGGCGCCGACGAGGACCTCGGCCATGTTTCCGAGCTGCTGCCCCGCGACGCTGCCGACGGGCAAGGACGTCTTCTCGAGCAGGAGCTGGACGTTGACAAGCAGCTCGCCCACGAAAATCCCAGGCCACAGACGCAGCCCCCACAGGTACAGGGCCGCCATGCCGAGGCCGACGGGCGGCCAGATCGCCGACACCGACCCGGTGTAGCGCAGCGCCTGCCCCAGCTTGGCGGCGCCGAAATACGCGATGGCCAACGCCGCCCAGGCGCCGACCCGAACGACGACTTCCCGATCCAGCCCGCGTGCCTTCGACCCAGCCAGGCGCGCCGAACTGGTTGAGATGTGCGCTTCGCTCACGGCGTCGCGTCCTTGCGTCGATACGGAGGCCGCAAAGGACGTTACCGCGCGCGGTGGGTGCGGGCAAATGACGAACCTGCATATCGGCGGAATGTCCTGGTCGCAATCGGCAATTTTGCCGATGACCCCGCTTCTGCGAACGGCCATCATCTTTGGGGCCATGTTGGTACCCCGGACCAACCCGCGGGGGTCCGGTTCGCGCCCAGACCCAGTGCCCACATGACGATCCGCGTCGTTCTGGGCGAAGACAGCTACCTCGCGAGCGAGGGAATCGCGCGAGTTCTCGAACGCGCGACCGATCTCGAGCTCGTCGGGACGTGCGGGGATCTCGATGGCTTGCAGCACGCGGTTGTCGATCTCGCTCCGGATGTGGTCTTGACGGACGTCCGGATGCCTCCGACGCACTCCGACGAAGGCATTCGCTTCGCCACGGGGCTGCACCTGTCACACCCGATGATCGGAGTCGTCGTGCTCACCCAGCACACCGATCCCGCCTATGCAATGGCGCTCCTCGAAGAGGGCTCGGATCGACGGGCGTATCTGCTCAAGCAGCGGATCACGGACGGAAAACTTCTGGCGGAGGTCGTGCGTTCGGTGGCGGAGGGCGGCTCGTACGTCGATCCAGCCGTCGTCGAAGCGCTGCTCAAGTCGACGCGGGCCCGTGAGCAGACGCAGCTAGGCCAGTTGACGCCGCGTGAGCTCGAGATACTGGCACTGATTGCGGAGGGCCGCAGTAACTCCTCGATCGCCGCGGAGCTCTTCCTGACGAAACGTGCCGTCGAGCGGCACATCAACAGCATCTTCCTGAAGCTCGAGCTCGGAAATGCCGAAGACGTCAGCCGTCGTGTCAAGGCCGCGCTGATTTACCTCATGGGAGAGCCCGGTTAGCACCGGGAAGATACGCATGCACGCACGCATGCAGAAACCGCCCCGCCGCGTCATCATGTGTTTGCTTCAAGAGTACGTCGAAGGAGGAAGTGAGCATGGAGGCGCTGGGTGTTGCGGCCCCCCGGGCGGCCTGCGTGCTGGCGGTCGACGACCAGCCGGCGTTCAGGAGCGCCCTGCGATTCGTCGTCGCCGCGTGCCGCGCGCTGGTCTTGGGCGGCGAGGCCGACTCGGGCGAGGCAGCAATTGGCCTCGTGGCCGAGCTCGAGCCGGATCTCGTGCTGATGGACGTACAGATGCCGGGCATCGGTGGGATCGCGGCGACTCGTGAGATCAAGCGACTCAGTCAGCGCACTGTCGTGTTTCTCGTCTCGGCGACGCATCCGGACGAGTTGCCGCCTGAAGCGACCGAATGCCAGGCCGACGGGATCATCTGGAAGGGCGACTTACGGCCCCGTGTTCTCGAGGCGATCTGGGCGGAGCACGCGCACGCGCGCGACTGACGCAAGTGCGTCAGACGCATGTGCGTCAGCCGACGCCCAACCGTCGTGCGCGCACTATTGTGCACGGCTAGCAGCGGCGAGATACTCGAACGGCCTTCGGGCGCCCATTGAACCGCCACTCTGGGGGACCTGAAATGCCGGTTGAGAAGGGCCTACGCGCACGACAGACCTCGCGTCAAGCGCGGACCGGCGCAGCCAAGCGACGGCGGCCGCCGAGCGGCTGCGCGGGCTCGACGCTCGACGTGCTGCAGGCGAAGCTTCGTCCGCCAGCGGTTCGCCCCGGGGTCGTGGCGCGGCCGGCACTCGTGAACACGCTGCGACGCGGCGGGGCCCGCGTCGTCAAGGTCGTCGCGCCCGCCGGTTGGGGGAAGACGACGTTGGCCGCCGAGTGGACCACCGCCGAGCCGCGCCCGGTCGTTTGGCTTTCCGTCGACGCCCACGACAACGACGCGCTCGTCTTCCTCAAGCACGTCGTCGCAGGCATCTCACCCGTCACTACGGTTGAGCCTCGTCTGCTCGCAGCGTTCGGACGGTCTCGTCCGACGGACCGAGAACTGCTGCTCGCCCGCACGGCCAAAGTTCTGCGCTCGGGCTCGAAGCCTCTCTTGCTCGTTATCGACAATGTCGACCTGCTGCATGCGGCCGAGGGGCAGCGTGTGGTGCTGATGGTGGTTGCGGAAGCACCGCCCGGCTCAACGATCGCGTTGCTTGCACGAGTGGAGCCGAGGCTCGCACCTGGCGTGCTGCGCAAGTACGGCGAGGTGAAGGAGATCACGACGGCAGAACTGGCGCTCAGCGACAAGGACGCGCAGGTGGTGCTTCGGAGCGGCCAGGCGGAGCTACCGGAAGCGGAGGTAGCGGATGTCGTGCGGCGCTTCGAGGGGTGGCCGGCAGGTCTGTA
Organism: Actinomycetota bacterium; assembly: GCA_046735315.1. Classification (GTDB taxonomy): domain Bacteria; phylum Actinomycetota; class Thermoleophilia; order Gaiellales; family Gaiellaceae; genus 3-1-20CM-4-69-9. The sequence continues at coordinate 19,506 of JBKPTB010000169.1, read as the reverse complement.
TCTCGCGTCGCTCGCCCTCGCGGACGGCGCAGCAGGCGATCCCAACAACCTGCTTGTGGGCAGCGACCGTTACCTCGCCGACTACATGAGGTCGGAATACCTCGCAAAGTTGCGACCCGGCGAGCTCCGGTTCGTCGAACGAACGTCGATCCTCGAAAACCTCAGCGCAGCGGCGTGCGACGCCCTCTTGCAACGCAATGACTCGGCCTCCGAACTGAAGAGGCTCGCGCGCCTGCAGCTGACCGTTGCGGACGGCGAGAGGCCTGGCCGGTATCGCTATCCCCGATTGCTACGGGAGTTCCTAGCGCGCGAGCTCGCTTCCGATGAGCCGCGCGCCGTCGCGACCCTGCACCGCCGAGCGGCCGACTGGTATCTGAAGCATGGCGATCCGGAGTGGGCGCTCGAGCATGCCCAGGCAGCGCGAGACCCCCGCCGCGTCGCTTTTCTCCTCGCGGAGATGGCACTCCCTGTCTCTTCCCCGTTGCGGATGCAGGCGCTGGAGCGGGCGCTGGCCCGCTTCGACGAGGCCTATCCACTCGAGCAGCACCCGAATGCAGCCGTACACGGAAGCTGGATCCACGCCTTCCGAGGGCGCACAGCACAGGCGAGGCGCTGGTTGACGGCCGCCGAGCGCGGGTTGAGGCATCGGACCGCTGACGGTGCAACGCTTCGCCCGCGCATCGCGGTCGTCAACGCCGCGTTGTGCCGCCGCGGGCCACGTCAGATGCTCGCCGATGCGGGTGCGGCGGTCGGGAAGCTGGCGCCTCAGAGCCCGTGGCATCCGGCAGCCCTGCACATGCGGGCCTGCGCCGCCCTTCTGTTGGAGGCCCCTGACGAGGCAGAAGCCCTTCTCGCGGCAGCGGTCTCCTCCCCGGCCGCAACACCGGAGACACGCATGATCGCGCTCGCCCAGCTCTCGTTCCTTGCACGGGACCGGGGCGATGCGGCCGACGCCGAGCAACTCGCGGACCAGGCGAGCATGCTCGCCGCGGCCCTCGACACTGCTCCGACAACGGCGATCGCGTTCACCGCGTCTGCACACTCGACGCTTCGGCGGGGCTGCTGGGCGGACGCGCGCGACCTCCTTCGTACCGCCGAGGAGCGAGCGGAATTCGTGACGGACGCTCTGCCGTGGCTGGCGATAACTACCCGGCTGGAGATTGCACGGTGCTATCTGACTTTGAGACACGTCGCGTCGGCGCGCGCTCAAGTCGACCAGATCGACAGCCTTCTCGACGCGCGGCCGCGCGTCGGAGTACTCGTCGACCGCGCACGGTCGTTGCGACACGAGGTCTCGGTCTTGCCGAAGCCGGACAGGGAATCGGCGGGGCTCACGCCTGCAGAACTTCGCTTGGTGCCTTTGCTCGCGACGCACCTCTCGTTCCGAGAGATCGCAGACGACCTGCATGTGTCTCGGAACACGGTGAAAACACAGGCCATCTCGATCTATCGCAAACTCGGCGTGAACGGCCGCAGCGAGGCGCTCGCCGCCGCTGAGGAGCTGGGCGTGCCTCCCCTTCGAGGCGGGTAGCCGTGCCGGCCCGCGCGAAGACGTCCTCCCGCTCGCCCGCCGCGGCCACTCTCGACCCGGGCCTGCGGCCCCTCCCCTTCGACGTCGTCGATTCGAAGATCCGCGTTCCCATTCTCCGCTCAGGACTCGTTTCCCGGACAGTCCTCGTCAATCGACTCAAGGCCAACCTCGATGCACCCGTCGTGACCGTGTTCGCCCCCGTTGGTTACGGGAAGACGACGCTTCTCGCGCAGTGGGCAGAACGCGATCCCAGGCCGTTCGTTTGGATTTCACTGGACGACCGAGATGACGACGCGATCGTCCTGCTGCGACACCTGGCCGCGGCGCTCGACGCGGTCACGCCGCTCGAGCCGGAGGTTCTCGACGCCCTGGCCCGGCCCGTCGATTCGGTCTGGACAACGGTCTTGCCGCGACTTGCGGCGATGATCGCGACGGCCCACCCGATAGTGATTGTTCTCGACGACGTCCACCTGCTGCGTTCCGTCGAATCGGTCGAGGTGCTCAGCGCCATCGCGGATCAGATCGGCGAGGGTTCGGCGCTCGTCGTCGCGGGCCGCTCCAGTCCGAGGCTGCCGATCGCAGCGCTCAGGGCCTCCGGCCGGCTGATGGAGATCGGCCTCGGCGACCTTGCCCTGACGCCACGCGAAGGGCAACGGCTACTGCGCGCAACCGGTGTGCAGCTTGGGTTCGACGAGGTGACGAGGGTCGTGCGCGAGTGCGAAGGCTGGGCCGCGGCCATCTACCTCGCCGGACTCGCGCTGCGTGCCGGAGACGACGGCACGTCGTCGCTCGCAGCTGCCCCGAGCCTGGCCCGGCGCGAAGCGGGTCTCGCCGCGTATGTGCGGTCGGAATATCTCTCGCGTCTGCCGCCGAAGGCCGTGCAGTTTCTGCGCCGGACGTCAGTCCTCGAGCAGATGTGCGGAAGCCTCTGCGATGCGGTTCTCGGAGCAGAAGGCTCCGCGCGTGAACTCGAACGCATCGAACGGTCGAACCTCTTCCTGGTTCCGCTCGACCGCCATCGCATCTGGTTCCGGTATCACCGGTTGTTCCGTGACGTACTCCGTCGCGACCTTGCGGCGAGCGAACCCGGCCTCGTCGGTGTGCTCCACGCCCGGGCAGCGGATTGGTACGAGGCGCACGGGAACCCGGAGGCTGCTCTCGAGCACGCGCACGCGCGGGGCGACACGCGCCGCGTCGCACGCATCCTTGCTGCCATCGCAGTCCCGGTCTACCACAGTGGCCGCGGCAAGACCGTTGAGCGATGGCTCGAGCGCTTCGACGATCCAACGCTGCTCGCGCGCTACCCGGCGGTCGCGCTGAAGGGCAGCTGGATCCACGCCTTGCGAGGACATCGTCCGGACGCCGAGCGCTGGTTACAGGTCGCAGAGATGAGCATCCTCGGCCAGAGGTCACCCCCAACTGCGGCGCAGCGGGCGTGGCTGACGCTCATCCGGGCAGCTCTCTGTCGTGACGGCGTCTATCAAATGATTGCCGACGCGGAGTCGTCGTTGACGGATCTCGGACGGGACGAGCCCGCGCGCGCATTCGCCGTCATGGTTCTCGCCGCCGGTTACATGCTCCTCGGGCAAAACCAGCGTGCTGATGCCCTCTTCGCCGAAGCAGCGCAGGAAGCGGACCGGCTCGGTGCGACCGACACCCGGATTGTCGCGATCGGCGAGCGCTCACTCCTCGCAGCCGCGCAGAACGACCTTGCCGCAGCGCACCGGCTTGCGCGGGACGCAGAGCAGCTCACCGAGGAAGGGAACCTCAGCACCTACGGGACGACTGCAATCGCCGTAGCCGCATCAGCGCGCACGTCGCTTCGTCACGGGGACTGGGTCGCAGCACGTGCCGGGCTGGAAAAGCTTCGCGGGATGATGCCGTCTGTACGAGAGGGCATGTTCCCATGGTTCGCGGTTCAGACCCAGCTCGAGTTCGCACGCGCGTACTTGGCGCTGCGTGACACCGACGCAGTCCAGTCACTTCTCGGCGAGCTCCACGAGCTGCTGAGAGAGCGCCCGCACGTCGGCATCCTCGTCGACGAGGTCGAGACGCTCGAACGTGAGCTCGCCGAGACACCCGAGGGCGGCGGCGTCAACCGGACCCTTACTCCTGCCGAGTTGCGCCTGCTCCCGTACCTCGCCACACACCTCTCGTTTCGAGAGATCGGACAGCAGCTGTACGTCTCACGGAACACGATCAAGACCCAGGCGATTTCCGTCTACCGGAAACTCGGTGTCACGAGCAGGAGCGAGGCGATCGCCCGCGCAGCGCGCCTCGGCCTCGTCGAGGCGACGGGCCGCACACCCTAGTTCATCCCGCACGGATGATGCCCGCAGCGGCAGGCGGGCGAAGATCAGAGGCTTGGAGGAGCACGAGACGACGCTGACGAAGCTCGCCATCGCCGATGACTCGTATTACGCGGCGTTGTTGGGAGGCGAGGGCGTCAACGTGGCCGAATCGCATCTCGATGAGAAGACGCACGCGCTCGTTCGGCTCGGATCGCTCGTCGCGGTCGACGCCACCTCACCCGGCTACATGTGGACCGTCGACCGCGCGCGCCGCAGCGGGGCGTCGGAAGACGAGATCGTCGGCTGCCTGATCGCTGCGCTGCCGGCGGTCGGCGTCGCGAATGTGGTCGCGGCGGCGCCGAAGCTCGCACTCGCACTCGGGTACGACGTCACGACGGCGCTCGAAAGCAACGCGGGGCTGATCGAGCTGGAATGACGAACGCCTAGCTCGTCGAAGGCTGCCCGGCGGCACGCGCCCGCGCGTAGGCGAGGTCTCGTCCGATGTGCACGGCCGCCGAAAGCAGCGGCGCCGCCAGGATCAATCCGACCGTTCCGAACAGGCACCCGGCACCAATGGTCGCCACCAGAACGACGAGCGGGTTCAGGTCGAGGGCCGAGCCCATGGCGAAGGGCTGAACCAGGTTCTGCAGTAGGCCGTTCGCGAGCAACACGATCAGCAACATGATCAGCGCTGTGGTGGTGCCCTTCGCTCCCAGCGCGACCACGACGGCGAGGGCCCCGGAGACGAATGCCCCGATGAACGGGACATAGGCCGTGACGAACGTGACGAGCGCGATCGTCCCGGCCAGCGGAACGCCCAGGAGCAGTGCCCCCCCGCCGACGAGCACCCCGTTGAACGCGGCGACGATTGTCACGCCGCGGAAGTAGCCGCGCAACGACCTGATCACTCCTGACGTGATCGTCCGCGCCACGGTCGGCGGTACGCCGAGGTGGGAATCCACCCACCCGCGCATCGCCGGCCCGTCCTTCAGCAGGAAGAAGAGGCTCAGCGCCGCGAGCGAGAGCGCAAAGACGAGTGACGTCACTGCCGCGATGCCGGCGAGCACACCCGTGATGAGCGTGCCCAGAACGCCAGGAACGTCGCCCTCGACCGTAGTCTTGGCGCCCTCGGCGCTCGACCGACTGACGCCGACGCTCTCGAGCCAACCCTGCGCCTTGTCTGCCGCGGCGCCCGACTGGTTTCCGAGTGCGGCCTTCTGTCCCGATATTCCGCCGATCACGAGCACGATGACCGTCACGGCGAGCGCAACGAGGGCGATCAGAACGATGGCGGCGGCCGCTGCGCGCGGCACGTGCCGCGACAACGCGCCGACGACCGGCATGGCGACGGTTGCCACTATCGCTGCCACCGTGACCGGCCCGACGATCGTCGCGGTCGCGCCGAGCAGGAAGACGAGGCCCACGACCAGCGCGAACGCGCCGACGACGAGCCAGGCAGTACGACCGAGATCCCGGAGCCAGCGGGGCGCAGCGAACGTGCCCGACAGGGCGCGCAGCTGACCCGCATCGAGCTCTACGTGCGGCGCTCCGTCGGCTGACGAGCCGGCTGCGACGTGCGTCCTCTCGTGTCGGAGCAGATGCACCTCATCCTCCGTGGCCACTCACGAAGCAGCCGGGGCGCGTCGACGAGCGGCGAGCCCCGGCCCTCCGCTGCACGTCAGACCGCACCCTGCAGACGGCGCCCTCCATACATGGCCAGCGCGTAGATGATGAGAATGTCGACGCCGAACATCATGAGCCCCCAAAACGGATAGACGGGGACGAACGACAGCTGCCCGATCGCGTTGATACTGGCCACGCCGATGCCGAACCAACGTGCCCACTCGCTACCGGACAGGATCGCCAGGGCGGCGAGACCCTCGAGAATCCCAAGGATCAACACGATCCAGCCCCAGGTGTTCAGGTCGCTGAACACGTACGAGGCGTTGGCCGTGTACACGTGCGACTTGGAAATCGCGAGGATCCCGTCGACGACGTTCCAAACACCCGCGAGCCCAAGCAACACGACCGCGAAGGTGATCCACCCGACTCCCTTCGGCTCGGAATAGTCGGGGACCCGCCCGTACGCCTCCTGCAGGTCGTAGTCCTGCGCTGCTCTCATCGAGCACTCCTTTCGTGGAACGAGCCGTCTGTTCGACGGCCGGCCTATCTGCGCAGGCAAGCCAAAACGCCGGTCAGGTACATCGCCCGGATGGGGTGAGCGCGCGCAGCGGCGACGTTCACCCCAACCGGACGATGCCTGCACACTCGGCGCACGCGAGCCTCTCCTCTCACCTCCGAGTGAAAGGAGCGAACAGTGGCGGATCTGATTGCGATCGGCTATCCCGACGAGACGACGGCGATACAGGCGGAAGAGGAGGCACAACGACTCGCCGAGAACCTCATCATCCAGCCCGACGCAATCGCCGCGATTGTCAGGACGAAAGACGGCAAGTTCAAGGTGACGACGAATCACCATGTGGTCGGGACAGGCGCGAGCTACGGGATGCTCTGGGGACTGCTCTTCGGCGTTCTGTTCTTCGTGCCCGTGTTCGGCATGGCCGTCGGCGCCGGCCTCGGCGCGCTGATGGGCAAGCTCGAGAAGTCCGGCATCGACAAAGAGTTTCAGAAGCAAGTCCGCGACCTGCTGCAGCCAGGAACGTCCGCGCTCTTCCTCGTCGTCGAGAAAGTCACACCTGACAAGGCGGTGGAGGCCCTGAGCAAGTACGGCGGCACGGTCCTGAAGTCGTCGCTTTCGCGCGAGGCCGAGCAGGAGCTGCAGGAGGAGTTGCACGGCTCGGCAGCGCGCCAGCCTGTGACCGCCTAACGAGACGGGAAGGAGTTCCAGCATGTTCGCACGACGACGGCGGCCGCTGCTCCGCGCGGCGATGGTTGGTGGAGTCGCCTACCACGCGGGCAAACGGCGTCAGGAGACGATGGAGCAGGACGAGATGACCGAGGCGCGACTACAGCAGCTCGAGGCGCAAGGGACCGGAGCGCCGTCTGCGGCGGCCGGTGTTCCCGTTGAACAGCTCAAGCAGCTCGCAGAGCTTCGAGCACAAGGCGTCCTCAGCGAGGACGAGTTCGAGGAGCAGAAGCGACGGCTTCTGCAGGCGTCATGAGCACGGCGTCGCCATATGGCCCGGTTCAGATGCTGGTGCTCGGATTCGACCGGACGGAGTTCGCCGACGAGGTGGCGCCGGAGTTGGCACGGCTGAGGGACGCCGGCACGATCCGGCTGCTCGATGTCTTGTTCGTCCGTAAGCCCAAGGGCGGTGAGCTCGAGGTCGTGCAGAAGAGCGACCTATCGCACGACGAAGCCGTCGATTTCGGCGCCATGGTCGGTGCACTCGTGGGCCTCGGCTCGGGCGACGAGGAGCAAATGATGGCAGCAGCTGTCGCCGGCGCAGATGCGCTCGAGGACGGCCACCTCTTCGGCGACGAGGAAGTCTGGTACGTGGGGGACGCGATTCCCGAAGGCAAGAGCGCCGCGATCGCGCTGATCGAGCACGTGTGGGCGATCCCGCTGCGGGACAAGCTCCTCGACGCCGGGGGAAGCGTCCTGGCGGACGCTTGGATTCATCCCGTTGACCTGGTCGCCATCGGCGCCGTGGCGGCGCAGGGCGCAAGGACGGGCGCGTAGCCCGGACGAGAGTGCCGCACGCCGTCGAACGGCGAGTTGCGGCCGAGAAACCGGCGGCGGCTCATTCTGGTCGCCGCCGCCCGCTGCACTCCCGCGTCGCGAGGCTCCGCGCAGCGCACAGCTATCGAAGCGTCCTCGCGCTCGTCGCGGCCACGTTCGTCTTCGCTTCGGTTGCGGGCGACGGCAGATGGACCGACAGCGTGCTGCTGATGCTCGAAGGCGTCATGCTCGTCCTCGCCGTGTGGACGGCGGGGCTCGCCCGCTGGAGCTCTCGCGCGTTGATCGCGATCCTCTCTGCGACGAGCATCCTCGCGATCGCCCGGCTGCTCGTGGACTCACAGCGCCTTGCGGGCATCGCGGGGCTCGCCACGGGAGTGCTCATAGTTGCAACCATCGTCGCGATCGCCGTCGGTGTGATCGACCAGGACGAGGTCAACGCCCATTCGGTCACGGGAGCCGTCTGCATCTACCTGTTGTTCGGCTTGCTGTTCCTCTTCGTCTACAGCGCCATCGCCTTGCTCGGTTCCGGTCCGTTCTTCGCGCAAGGGACGGACGGGACACGAGCGCTCCGTCTGTACTTCAGCTATGTCACGCTCGCGACGCTCGGCTACGGCGACTACACGCCTGCAGGCGACCTTGGCCACACCGTCGCCGTCCTCGAAGCTCTGGTCGGACAGCTCTACCTCGTCACTGTCTTGGCTTTGCTCGTCTCGCGCCTGCGCGGCAGGGACGACGGCTAGCCGTCGAAGCTCGCCACGCCGTTGCGCACGAGCGTGGCGGCGAGTGCGACGAGCACGACGGCGGCGATCGTGCGCGCATGCAGCTCCAGCCAGCGGCGGGTGCGCTCGAGCATCCCCATCGTCCAACAGCGCGCTACGAGAAGCGACACCAGCGCGAGCGCGAGCGGCAGGAGGGACACGATCGCGAAGAAGACCCAGTTCGCAACGTACGCGCCATGGGTCGGATCGAGCTCTGAGATGCTCTTGAGGGCAAGCGGAATGAAGCCGCCCGGGTTCGCGAGGACAGCGCCGGCACCCGCGATGGCGATCGCGCGCGACGCGCTCACGGCGCGCATCCGCTCCAGCATCGCTGCCGAGCGGTGCGGATTGGGCGGTCGCCGCAATGCACGTATGACCCAGAGGAATAGCGCGATGCCGGCGGCGAGGTCGACGATGCCGACCCACCTTTTCGGCGTCGAAGAGTCGGAGCTGGCAGCCACGTCGTCGAGGACGAAAGCGGCGGCGATGCCGATCGCGAGCGTCGCCAAGAGCGCTCCGGCGTAAAACCAAAAGCCGCTTCGCAAGGGGCGATCGCTGACGATCAGCGCCAGGATCGAGAAGGACAAGGTCGTCGGCGAGAGCATGGCTGCGAGCGCGACCAACGCGAGCTCGAGGTCGATCCAGCTCACGTCAAGGGACGGCTTCGGCTTCGCGCTTGCTGCGCTTCCTGGCCTCGCGCGCCGCCTTCTGTTCGACCGCCTTTTCCTTGGCCTGCGCATACGAGTCGCCGACGAGCTTCTTTCCGCCGCTCCAGCCGAACGCGTAGACGAGCACCACGATTGCGAGGACGATGTTCCACGCAGTCGTCACGAGCTGCTGGGCGACGGAGTAGGCTGCCGCGTCCGTCGGGCTGGCGACTCCCTTCAGCGACGCCACGTTGAAGGCCTGCGTCACCCCCGCTCCGCCAGGGGTCACCGAGGTGACGTTCGCGATCGAGTTCCCGCCACTGATCCGCATCAGCGTTTCGAACGTGACCGGGATCTTGTACGCGGCCAGAAAGACGCCCATCACCGCGAGGCTCGCAAGCCAGCCGACGAGCTCTGGAACGAAGACGCGTCCGAAGTAGGCACGCGGGTGCACGAGGATCGCCCCGCCCTCCTTGGCGCTCTCCCACCAGCTCAGCACTCGCGGCCAAATCCGTCGCGCCAGGATGTACAAGATGTACGCGCAGCCGACCAGCGCTACGACCGTGGCAGCCGTATGGGTATGGACGAATTCGAACTTGATATCGAACGAGCCGCCGACGGTCAGGAACAGGTACAGGTAGACGAAAAGGCCACTGATCGTGAAGAAGATCTTCTGCACTGCGTAACCGCCGAGGATCGCAGCGAACGTCGCTCCGGCGATGATCGCCGTGAACATCAGCAGCATCACGAGCGTCCCGAGGTTCGCGGGAAGGACGCCGTTCAGGGCTACCGACGCGGCATAACACGCAAGGATTTCACGCCAGCGGACGCGGTCGCCGTAGGCGAACCGCAGGATCGAGTACCACCCGTACGCCGTCGCAGCCGTCTGCACTGTCTTCAGGGCGACGGCCGCGACGATGTACCCAGCGGAGATCTCGGTGATGGTGTCCCAGAGATCCGACATCCAGGCGCGGATGTCCCAGCCGAGGAGGTTTGCGATCGCCCCGATGACGACGATCACGACCGCGCCGCGGATGAGCCTCCTGGGTTGGAACCGTCGGCTCTCCGAAGGCGCCGCAGGGTCGGCTCCCGTGCGGGAGGAGGCGCCCGCGCCCGCCGGCGCGACCTCGCTCATCGCGCCACGACCAGCTTCAGACCTTCGAGCGACTTCACGCGCACGATGTCGCCGGTGTCGGCGCCGGAGTCGCAGTGTGCCTCCCAGAGCTCGCCGTGCACGTGCACCGTCCCGTCAGGCCGACAGGGCTCGACGACCTCGGCCTGCTCGCCGATGAGCCCTTCCGCACCTGTCGTCTGCTTCGTGCGGGCGTCGAGACGGCGCGACCACCGGCGCAGCAACGCGATCTCCCCGATCTCCAGCACGCACGCGACCGCGAGCACCACCACGTTCCAGGGCGTCGGCACCGACGCGAAGACGACGACCAGGATCGTGAGGAGGAGAACCACCACGAAGATCGTGCATTGCGCGTTTCGCCGACCGATCATCCCCTTGGGATGACCCTGCTCCGGCGGTCGGTTTGTACGGTCGCCGAGACCGATGAGTAGCGCACTCACTGACTTTCTCGCCGGTCTCGCGGCGCGCGGCCATGAGCCGCTGCTCGCGAAGACCACCGGCAGGGTGTGCTTCGAAGTGGTGGACGACGAGGGCGAGGAGCGCCGGCTCGTCTGCATCGACCACGGTCACATCGACCTCGTCGCGGGCGACATCGGCGCCGACTGCACGCTGCGTGCGACCCGCGACGTCTTCGAGCGCGTGGCGACCGGCGAGGTCAACGCCATGGCGGCCGTACTACGCGGCGTCATCGTGGTCGACGGCAACTGGGAACTGCTCGTGCGATTCCAGCGCCTCTTTCCCCTGGCGCCCGACCGAGCAGCAGTGGCCGCCGGCGCCGGGGTTGCATCGGCGTCGTGACGGACGGCGTCGTCAAGATCCTCGACGGCAACACGTTCGTCGTCAGCGATCGATCCGGCGACATCGAGGCCTCGGCGAGCGACGCAACGGGGCTCTTCTCGTTCGACACCCGCTTTCTCTCGAAGTGGATCCTCACCGTGGACGGCAGCAGGTTGAACACGCTCTCCACCGACGACCTCAACTACTTCGAGGCCCACTTCTTCCTCGTGCCCGGAACGGGCACCGTCTACGTCGACTCGAAACTGTCGGTCATCCGCGAGCGCGCCGTCGGCAACGGCTTCCACGAGAGGCTGAAGCTCCTCAATCACGCCGAGGAACCAGTCGACCTCACCCTCCGCATCGACGCCGGCTCCGATTTCGCCGACTTGTTCGAGGTGAAGGACGTTCTCGAGAAGCAGGGCACGTACACCACGTCGATCGAAGACGACGAGCTCGTCCTCACGTACGGGCGCGATACCTTTGCCCGCGTAACGCGGATCTCTTCGTCTGCGCCGGCGCAGTTCGACAGCGGCGGCCTCACCTTCCACGTTCAACTCGCTCCGCACGGGGAGTGGTCGACCGATCTCGACGTCGTCACCGCGCTCCGAGCGGTCGGCGAAGTCCACAGGCGGACGAAGTACGGCGGCAACGGGGGAACCGCAAAATCACGGATGGAGGCAGACGTCGAGCACTGGCTCGAGACGGCACCGCGAGTCGAGTGTGACTGGGACCCGTTGAAGACGACGTACCGCCAGAGCCTCGTGGACCTGGCGGCGCTGCGGTTCTCCCCGCCGGTAGCTAGTGGCATGAGCCTTCCCGCTGCCGGGCTCCCTTGGTTCATGGCGATGTTCGGCCGCGACAGCATCTTCACCAGCCTGCAGGGGTTGCCGTTCAAGCCGGAGCTCGCTGCGACGACGCTTCGAGTGCTCGGAGCCTGGCAAGGGACGAGAAGCGACGACTTTCGCGACGAGGACCCAGGGCGCATCCTGCACGAGATGCGCTACGGGGAGCTGTCTGCATTCGAGGAGCGCCCTCACACGCCGTATTTCGGCACCGCCGATGCGACGCCGCTCTACGTTGTGCTGCTGGACGAGTACGAGCGCTGGTCCGGTGACGCCGCGCTCGTACGCGAGCTCGAGTACGAGGCCCGGTCGGCGCTGAACTGGATCGACGAGTACGGCGACCTCATGGGCAACGGGTATCTGTCCTACAAACGACGTAACGAGGAGACCGGCCTGGAAAACCAGTGCTGGAAGGACTCGTGGGATTCGATCTCGTACCACGACGGCCGTCTTCCAGGATTTCCCCGCGCGACGTGCGAGCTTCAGGGCTACGCGTATGACGCGAAGGTCCGCGGTGCGCGCCTCGCACGTCTGATCTGGCACGACGACGAGCTCGCTGAACGGCTCGAGCGGGAGGCCGCCGACCTGAAGGAGCGTTTCAACCGCGATTTCTGGGTCGACGACGGCGAGTACTTCGCCCTGGCCCTCGACGACGACGGGGCGCTGGTCGACGCGCTGTCCTCGAACAACGGACACCTCCTGTGGAGCGGCATCGTGGACGAATCGAAGGCAAAAGCCGTCGTCGCGCACTTGATGGGCCCGCGCCTCTTCTCGGGCTGGGGAGTGCGCACGCTCGCAGAAGGCGAAGCGCGGTACAACCCCATCGGCTACCACGTCGGGACGGTCTGGCCGTTCGACAACTCGTTCATCGCGTGGGGGCTTCGCCGTTACGGCTTCAAGGAAGAAGCGGCGCGCATCGCCACCGGAATCCTCGACGCGGCCGATTTCTTTCAAGGCCGGCTGCCGGAAGCCTTCGGCGGATACGAGCGCAGTATCACGCGCTATCCCGTCGAGTACCCGACGGCGTGCAGCCCGCAGGCGTGGTCGACGGGGACGCCGCTGTTGCTCCTCAGGACCATGCTGGGCCTCGAGCCCATCGGTGAGCATCTCGTGGTCGACCCGGCGCTCGCCGTCGGCATCGGGCATCTCGAGCTCCTCGATATCCCGGGCCGGTGGGGCCACATCGACGCTTTCGGACGCGGCCGAGTACACCTCGAGGCTCCGGGACGCCTGCACCCGCAGTTGGCCGCGAAAGACGCGCATTTGTGAGCGAAGGCCTCTCGACCGTCGAGATCGGCCAAGAGGTCGCGGAGCACATCCAACGGCACGCCGGCACGCACCACGACCGCTGGTCGCTCGCCGAGGCCGGGCTGCTGTCGATCGTGACGCTCGTCGCCGCCTGGTCAGGTTACGCCGCGGCGAAGTGGAACACCGAATCGCGGCTCGAGCTGGCGCACGCCGCGACTCACCGCACGGAGGCGAATCGAGCGTTCCAGCAATCGATCACCCTGCGGACGTGGGACGCGTCGGCATTCAACTCGTGGTTCACCGCCTACATCGCAGGCGACCACAGCGCTGCTCGGGTGGCAGAGCGCCGCTTTCGCCCAGAATACCGCGTCGCGTTCGATGCATGGATAGCGACGCGTCCCTTCACGAATCCGAACGCGCCGCCTGGACCCCAGAGCATGGCGCAGTACCACCCGGAAGGAGCGGCGAGGGCGCAGGCACTCGATGCAGAGGCGGACGCCGAGACCGTCAAAGGTGAGCATGCCGGGGACGACGCCGACGACTACATCCGGACCACGGTGGTTCTTGCCAGCGTCCTGTTCCTCGTCGGCATCGGCGGGCACTTCCCACGTCGAGTGCGCATGGGCATGCTGGGGTTGAGCGCGGTGCTGCTCGTCGCCGCCGCGGCTGCGATCTTGCGCCTCCCGATACCGCCGTGAGGGTCGTGGGCGCGACCTACCGTTTGATGGCGACAGTCGCGACGCCGACCGCGCAACGCACGCTTGACGAAGTGTTCGGCGGGCCGTTCCCAGAGATGATCGGCTGTGCGCTGCGAAAGCATGCGGTTCTCGAACGGATCGCGATCGCGTACACGGAAGGCGCCCCGCTCGACGAACGGGCGCGCGAGATCCTGCAGAGGCCGGACGTGCAACAGCTCCTCGTCGACATCCTCGCGACACCGGCGGTTCGCCGTGCGCTCACGCAGCAGACGACGTCGTTTGCGGAGGACGCCGCGGCAGCGCTGCGACGACGTGCCAGCGAACTCGATGTCACAGTCGAACGCGCCCCGCGACGCTGGATCCACAGACCGCGCACCGCCTCAGTGGGCGTCGGGTATGCGGGGCTCACGACGCGTGCGCTCGCGTTCTTGGTCGACGGGATCGTCGTGGGCATCGCGTTACTCCTTGCAGCTGCGGCACTCAGCATCGTCACGGCACTCGTCGGCCCGCTGCGGCCCGGGTGGCTCGCCGCTGCGCTCCTCGGCCCCGCCTGGTTTGTGGCGCTGGCCGGCTATTTCGCAGGCTTCTGGAGCACGCTCGGGCAGACGCCGGGAATGCGCCTCATGCGCATCCGCCTGGTTTCAAGCTCTCACTCGCCGCTGCGATTTGGACGCGCGCTGCTCCGCCTCGTAGCCGTTGTGCTCTCGATCATCCCGTGCTTCGCCGGCTTCGTACCGGCGCTGTTCGACGACCGACGCCGGGCATTGCCCGACTTCGTCGCGCGCACCATCGTTACGACCGTCGAACCGCGCTAGGGACTGTGGCGCGCGACGACGGGGGCCGTCGCGCGCCACCCGGGGAGAGCCACTCTTCCCAACTACGGCCAGCAACATGGCACGCGTTCCAATCCTCGAGCATCGTGTACCCCCGCGCCTGACCCAATCGCGTCAATCGAGCAAGCCGCGCCGATGCGCCAGCAGCACCGCCTCGAGTCGCGACTGAGCGCCCAATTCGTGCAGGACGGCGCGAACATGGTTGCGAACCGTCTCGATCGACAGGCCGGTGCGGTCTGCCATCTGCCGCGTCGTCAAGCCCACGCCGAGCATCTCCAGCACTTCCCGCTGACGAGGCGTCAGCCGGGGCGTGGGCGCGGAGCGGCCGGTGCCCGGCGCAACTGGGTGAACCGCGCGGAAAACGCCGAAGACACCGACGATGCGCTGGCCGTTTCGCAGGGGCGCGGAGCTGATCTCCACGGCGTGGCCGCCGCCTCCCGGCGCCTTCACCACCGTCTCGTGATCGACGAAGGCCTCCGTTCCAGCCATGCGTTCCGCGTAGCGCCGTCGCGACGGTTCGACGAGCTCAGGAGCAAGCACTTCGGTGAATTTCCGTCCGGCTCCGTTCGGGATCAGCTCGTCGCCCGCGTCGTTCAGCCACATGATCTTGCCGCTGCGATCGAGGACGTACATCGGTACCGATACCTCCTCGAGCGCGCCGTGAATGTCGCCCTCGATGAGATCGAGCTGCAACACGAGCGGCGTGATCCTTTTCATCGCCTACGCGACCCCGATTCGGTTCGCAGTGGCGACTGCCTCGAGCCGCGTATGCACCCCGAGCGCTCGAAGCAGGTGCCGGACGTGGTTGCGTACAGTCTCACGGCTCAGGCGCAGCTCGCGGGCAATCTGGTCCGTCGACGCGCCGCGACAGAGCAGCCGCAACACCTCGACCTGCCGAGGCGTTAGATGCGGGGGAGGCGCCTTCGGCTCGTCTTCGCGGACGTCGCAGATCTGTCCGAACACGCCCACGATGCGGTGGTCCTCCAGCAGCGGCACCGAGCTGACGTCGACGTCCACGCGCTCGCCGCGCTCGTCGATGAGCACGACCTCTGCGTCGGTCACGCGTTCCGTTCCCGCGATCTTGCGTGCAAAGTGCTCGCGAGCCCTGAGTGTGTCCTCGGGGGCGACCACAGACGTGAACTGCCGGCCGCGCACGTCGCCCACAAGTCTCCTGGCGGCAGAATTGATCCAGCGGATCACCCCGACCCGATCGATCACATAGGTCGGCACGTTCACGTCTTCGAGCGCCCGGCGCACGTCGCCCTCGATCGCGTGCAACGCGCTCACGTGACCTTTACGTCGGCAGGACCGCCTGAGGCACGGCGTCGAGGACGTACGGCTTGCCGTCGAGCTCGAAGCGGATCGCCGCGAGACCGGTCCATGAGAGCCACGATTGAACTGCGCGGAGCAGCACGGCTAGGTCGAGCTGCTCCGGGTTCAGGAGCGCGGCGACCACGGCCGCGTGCTCGTCGTTCTGCATCCACGCGAACCGCTTCGGCGACAGCTGCGCGAGCAGATCTTTCGCGAGCCGATGGCTCGGAAGCTCGAAGATCACGAGCTCGTCCAACGACGGGTTGAATGCCATGCAACCACGATCGCCGATTCCGGCCGACCGGCGCCTGACCCGACCGTGTCAAGTTGAACGCTCCTGCGGCGCCACAACGCGCCTTCGCAGCTACGCAGTCAGGCGCTCGCGCCGCTTGCGCTCACGGCGATCGTACGCCCAGCCGAATGCCATCAGACCGGCGCCGAGCGCCAGGAAAGCACCGAAGAGGCCCCACGCGTACCAGATACGGCCAAAGATCACGACGAAGAGTCCCGCCGCCGCGACTGCCACGACGGCAAGCAGCACGATCTTGGACCAGAACGCTGCTCCGAGGCTGGTGTCTTCGTCCATCTCACGCTCCTTTCGTGTCCTGCTGCTGGACGCCGGGCGCGGCGAATGCGGCCCCCTCGGCATGCATGCGCCGCGCCGGCGTTCGTCTCGCCACAGCTCTCCAGCGACCGCCTACGCGGGCACGGCCGTCTGCGAGCCGAGCAAGCGGGCCTTCTCTGTGGCGAATTCGCTGTCGGTGAGCTTCCCGCGGTCGTGCAGGTCGGCGAGGGCCGTGAGCTCCGAGACACCGTTGCCGGGGCTGTAGCGTGTCACGAATTCGCGGTTCGCCTCGTCCATCGTCTGACGCTCCTCGAGCGTCGCTCCGGCAGGCCGGGCGATGAGGTAGATCAGCGTCCCGAGAAACGGCACGAGAAACACGCATGCCACCCACAGCGCCTTCGAGAATCCGCCGATGTCGTCGCGGCGAAAGATGTCGATGAGCGCGAACCCCCACATCATCGCCAGCGGGAGGAAAATCAGGAAGAGGAAGAATGTCTCCCAGAACGTCGTGGCCACCATTGCGCGTCTCCTTCAGTCGAGAACCGCGTCGATGGTGTCTCGCCTGGCGCTCGGGAGCCTCATCCACTCGGGATGAACCTCGCCGTTCTGGATCAAGGCGCGCCAGCCGCTCAGCAGCTCGTGCACCGCGGCGGCGCCGATGAGCGGCGCGTCGGGGACCGGTAGCGCGGCGGGATGGAGGATGAACGGCCGAGTCTGCGTCCCGCCGAGCCCGCCGTGGAACGAAATCAGCTCCTCGAAGGCGCAGCCCTCTTCCAACTGCGGGTCGTAGAAGCTGTTCACGAGGACGTCCGGCGCGTGCGTGAACCCATCGGTGCGCATGAGGTGGCCACGTGCGTTCGCGCCGAACGGCTCGAGCGGGTCGTAGCCCTCCACCTTCCCTTCTGCGAGGTAGTTGGCGCCGCGGGCGCCGAGCGCGACGGGACCGTGCGCCGCCGAATGCACCAGGGCGAAGCCGATGTGCTGGTGCTCGCGGAGCGCCGAGAGCAACAGCGGGTGCCGCTCATCGATCTCCTCGAGCGTGAGCCGCCGCGGTTCGTCCGTCAGGTAGACGAGCCCGAGGTTGCCGGACGCCAGCACGGCTGCGGTACCGGCCGGCGCGGCCTCGGTTTTCCCGACGTCAGCTGCCGCACCGCTCGTCGCCTCTCGAACCGCGTGCCCGACCATGGCGGCGTTCTCGTCGCCGACACCGATCGCTTCGGCCGTGCCGCCTGAGAGAGACCGGTTGACCAGGTCAGTCAGCGCGTACCCGTTTCGCTGAAGAAACGTCGCGCCCTGGGTTTGCCCGTGGTCTGACAGCACGACCAGCTCGTAGGGACGAGGTGCGTACGGCCGTGCGCGCGCAATGCGGCCGAACTGCTGGTCGAGCTTGCGTAGCGCCTCGAGCGTGTCGGCGCGCTCGAGGCCCGAATGGTGCGCGACCTCGTCGTAGCTCGAGAAGGTCGCATAGACGGCAGGGCGCCCCTTCAGCATGTCCGAGATGACGCCGTAGACGATCAGGTCACGCACGGCGACGCACATCGCGGCGCGGATGAAGGGGTACTTGCCGCCTCGATGACCGCGCGGACGCACATCGCGCCGTGCGCTGCGAAGCGCCGCCATCCATTCGAGGATTACCTCCCACCCGCACATGACAAGGATGCGCGTGACGTTGAAGCCGTTCGCAAAGAACGCGCGGTACCCGGGATTCGCGCGCTTCTCTTCCCCGATGCGGCTCACTGTCAGGATCACGTGCTCCGCCTCGCCGGACAGCAAGTTGCCGCGACTGGCCCCGCCGTCGCGCAGGAGACCGGTGCCGTTCGACAAGCGCCGCTCGATCTCGGCGCAGTCCGAAGGTTTCGAGCACGTCATGGTCCGTCCGTTCGGCTTGTCGATCCAGCGGAATGCGGGAATGTCGTCGTTCGAGCCGAGCAGAATGCCTGCCTGACTCGCGCCCGTCTGGGACGACAAATCCGTCTCCCATTCCGTCAGCGCGTAACCCTCTTCGGCAATCCACCGCGCCATCTGGGGTGCGCTGCCGTCGCGCATCGCCCGCCGCAGCACGGGCAAACCAAGGCCGTCGATTTCGAGGAATACGATCCCGGGAACGTCTGTGACCGTCTGTCCACCGGTCCGGCGCGCGATCCGTTGCGTCACACGGAGCATGTACGC
Source organism: Actinomycetota bacterium (assembly GCA_046735315.1). Classification (GTDB taxonomy): domain Bacteria; phylum Actinomycetota; class Thermoleophilia; order Gaiellales; family Gaiellaceae; genus 3-1-20CM-4-69-9. The sequence continues at coordinate 1,061 of JBKPTB010000169.1, read as the reverse complement.
GTCGTCATCGTTCAGACGGAAGAGCGGATCGACGACAACCGAGACGGCCGATACGACGAACGCCGCGCCCAACGCGGAGCCGAACGAGTCGACGGAGATGGCGCCGGGGGCAATACGGCTGGACAACAGGAAGATCGCTGCGTCGAGCGCGAGGACGAGGAGCAAGCCGAGGAGGAGCGTGAACGGGAGGCGTAGCGCCGCCAGCAGCGGTGGGAGGACTGCGTTCAGGACCGCAATCACCGCCGCAGCGACGAGCGCACCTCCCGCACCTTCGATCGCCACGCCGGGGATGATCCACGCGGCAATGAGCACCGCGCCTGCGGAGAGAAACCACGCGAGCACGAGCCGAAGCGGATGGATCTGCGGTGCGGCGTTCATCCGCTTCGGGCGTGGAGGTCGGCGCCCGCTGTGGCAACGTCCGTGCTCCCGCCGACGGGAAGCACGCGAACGTCGACCTGCGGCATGAGCTTGCGGGCCAACTCGGCGAACCGCTCGGCAGGCCTGCGCAGCAGACCCGCTTCGGCGGGGAGACCGAACTGTCGGTACGTCCCCCAGTGGATCGGAATCGCCACGCGCGGGCGCAGGAGCGCTACCGCATACGCGGCGCGCTCCGGATCGAGATGGCCAGGCGGCAGAGTCGCTCCCCAGCCGGCGACCGGAAGGAGCGCGACGTCGAGATCGGGCGCGAGGTTGCTCATCCCGGAGAACAAGTCCGTGTCGCCGGCGAAGTACACACACGCAGATCCCGCTATGACGTAGCCGACGGCGCTGGCGCGCGCGCCGAACGGGGGTCGCCGCCCGTCGTGCTCGGCGTATGTGGCGCGCACGCCGACCGGGCCGACATCCGTGCTATCACCGACCTCGACTCCCCTGACGTCGGCGAATCGCCGTCGCCGCAGGATCGCGGCGCCGCCGGACGGGATGACCACCTGCACGCGTCGTCCGAGCGACGTGAGCGACCTCGTGTCGAGGTGGTCGTGGTGAAGGTGAGAGATGAGCGCGGCGTCGACCTTTCCCAGTGCACGAACGTCCGGCCGGACCGTGGTTCGCCGAAGGTGAGC
>JBKPTB010000168.1:0-11454 GCA_046735315.1 Actinomycetota bacterium | reverse complement strand
CGCGAGCTCGTCGCTCTGGCCGAGGAGGTTGCGAACAACGACGCCCGCCGGGCCGAGCTCCTTGCGTCGCTCGCCGACGAGAGCGCTCCCGTCGCCGGCGCGAAGCCGCTGCTCGAGCTGCTGGCCGTCGGCTCGGACGTCGAAGCACACGTGCTCGTCGACAAGCCCACGGCCGACGAGAGCCTGCTGCTTCTGCTCCTCACGAGCCCGGGCGTGGCTGACGAGCTTCGAGCGGCCTTGAATCGCGCTTAGGTCACAGAACCTCCACGGTCTTGGCACAGACAGGTGAGGTGTCGCGTGCTTCGATCCGTACGTGACCCGCGCCGCTGCTGATGCTCTCGCTGACCAGCTCGACCTCGACGTCGATGACCTTGCGATTTGCCACGCCTGTTTGAGCTTCGTCTCGTTCGCGATCGATTCCCGGGACGATCGCGAAGTCACGTTGTGGACGAGGCGGATCGCGCCGGACCTCTGGGCCGAAGGGCTTGCTGAGCCGGTTCGCATGGCCCTCCACCGCGCACGCGAGCGCGGCGTCGCTGACGTCGACGAGGCGATCCGTCTGGTCGACGAGAAGGGACCTCGAACTCAGGTCGTGTGGGCGATCGTGCGGAAGCTTGCCGCGGAGCTTTGGTCGCGAGCTCAGGGTGACCTCCTCAAGATGGGCTTCCAGCCATGGCCGCCCGTGATCGGAGGTGGTTGATCAGGCAGCGATCCGCGATCGGCTCGGGCGACGCGTGGAGCGGTGAGGTTGCGCGGGCCTCGACGATCTCCCCGGTGCTGCGCTGGCCTCCCGTAGCAGCGCAAGGCTGCTCGTGATCGTCTGGATGAGCGCGATGAAGATCGCGATTGCGGCGACAGCAAAGACGGCGTAGAAGGTTCCGATAAGCGCGTGGAGCAGCACGAGCAGCGGAAGTGCCAGGAGGACGAGGAACGCCGCGAGCATGTGGCGGAAGAAGGACGCGGCCGCGAGTGCGACGAGAACGAAGAGCACCAGGACGAGCACAAACATTCCGCGCTAAATGGTCCCGCTTGGACCGGACGATGCCCACCGGAGTGGCCTGGGAGGACCTCCGAGCGGGCCTCTAGGATGGGCGTCCCGTGTCCGAGGCGCAGTCCCCTTTCGTCCACCTGCACGTCCATTCCGAGTACTCCATCCTCGATGGGGCCTGCCGGATTCCGGCGCTAGCCGCGAGAACGGCCGAGTTCGAGATGGCGGCCGTCGGGCTCACCGATCACGGCTCCATGGCGGGGGCGGTCGAGCTCTTCCGTGAGGCCCGGAAGGTCGGAGTCAAGCCGATTCTCGGCTGCGAGGTGTACGTCTCCGACGACCGGCGCGCCCAGACGAAGGGGAACGCCCATCTCACGCTGCTCGCGGCTGACAACGCCGGTTACGGCAACCTGATCAAGCTCGCCTCGGCGGGCTTCCTCGAGGGGTACTACTACAAGCCGCGGGTCGACTGGGAGCTGCTCTCGGTGCATTCCGCCGGGCTCCTCGCGCTCTCCGGCTGCCTTTCGGGACGTGTGTCCAAGGCGCTCGAGGAGAACCGTCCCGCCGACGCGGCCGGCGACCTCGACAAGCTCGTGCAGATCTTCGGGCGCGACAACACGTACGTCGAGATCCAGAATGCCGGGCTCGAGCCGCAGCAGCGCATCAACCCGCTGCTCGCGAAGCTCGCCGAGGGCACGGGCCTCCCACTCGTAGCCACCGGCGACGTCCACTACTTGAAGCACGAAGATGCGCGGGCGCACGAGGCACTCCTCTGCATTCAGTCGGGCGATTCGCTCAAGAACCCGTCGCGGTGGAAGTTCGACACCGACCAGTTCTATTTCAAGTCGCCGCAGGAGATGGCGCTCGACTTTCCCGGCTACGAGCACGCGCTCCGCCGCACGCTCGAGGTCGCCGAGCGTTGCAACGTCGAGCTCGAGCTCGGCCGGATCCTGCTGCCGAAGTATCCGACGCCCGAGGGTCGCGACTCGTTCGAGTACATCGTCGAGCTGACCGAGAAAGGCCTGGAGAAGCGCTACGGCGCGATCACGCCGGAGCTGACGGAGCGGTTGAAGTTCGAGCTCAAGACGATCAAGGAGATGGGGTTCGTCGACTACTTCCTCATCGTCTGGGACTTCATCGCGTTCGCGAAGCGCAGCGGGATCAGCGTCGGGCCGGGGCGCGGTTCCACGGCCGGCTCGCTCGTCGCGTACTGCCTGGAGATCACCGACGTCGACCCGATGAAGTACGACTTGCTGTTCGAGCGCTTCCTCAACCCGGGACGGAAGTCGCTCCCCGACGCCGACATCGACTTCGCCGTCGACGGGCGCGATCGCGTGATCAACTACGTGGCGGAGAAGTACGGCCGCGACCACGTCGCGCAGATCATCACCTTCTCGACGATGGCGGCCCGCGCGGCCGTGCGTGACGCGGGACGCGTACTCGAGATTCCCTACGGGGTCGTCGACAAGATCGCGAAGGCAATCCCTGAGGGGCCGGGTCAGACCCTGGACGCGTGCCTCAAGCCGGGGCAGGAACTGAAGACGCAGTACGACGCGGATCCGGTCGCGCGCGAGATCGTCGACCTCGCGCTGCCGCTTGAGGGTCTGGTGCGGGCGGACTCGATCCATGCCGCCGGTGTCGTGATCGGCGACCGGCCGCTGACGGAGTACGTCCCGCTCCAGCAGAAAGGCGCCGACCAGGAGGTCGTCACCCAGTTCGCGGGCGGCGACGTCGAGGCGCTCGGCCTGCTGAAGATCGACTTCCTCGGCCTCCGCAACCTCGACGTGCTCGAAAAGGCGAAGGCGCTCGTCGGCAACGGCCTCGACTACTCGACGCTGCCGCTCGACGACAAGAAGGTCTACGAGATGCTCTCGCGGGGCGAGTCAACGGGCGTCTTCCAGTTCGAGTCGTCGGGCATGCGCGAGGCGCTCCGCCAGGTCAAGCCGACGCAGTTCGAGGACCTGATCGCGCTCGTCGCGCTCTATCGCCCGGGGCCGATGGGCTACATCCCGGTCTATGCCCGGCGCAAGAACGGGCAGGAGCCGGTCACGTACATCGATCCGCGGCTGAAGCCGATCACCGGCTCGACCTACGGCATCGCTCTCTACCAGGAGCAGTACATGGAGATCGCCAAGGAGCTTGCGGGCTTCTCGCTCTTCGAGGCCGAGGACCTGCGCAAGGCGATCGGCAAGAAGATCCACAAGCTGATGGCATCCCTGAAGGACAAGTTCCTCGAGGGGTGTGCGGCGAACGGTGTCGCGGCCGGGGTCGCGCAGCAGCTCTGGAAGGACACAGAGGCCTCACAGGACTACTCCTTCAACAAGTCCCATGCCGCCTGCTACGCGCTGATCGCCTATCGCACCGCGTACATGCGCGCGCACCATCCGCGCGAATACATGGCGGCGCTGATCTCCTCGGTGATGAACACCAAGGATCGCGTGCCGTTCTACGTCAATGCCTGTGACGAGATGGGCATCGAGGTCTTGCCACCGGACGTGAACGAGTCGCAGCTCGACTTCGCGGTCGTCGAGGGAAAGATCCGGTTCGGGCTCTCCGCCGTGAAGAACGTCGGAGAGCCGGCGGCGCGCGCGATCATCCGGGCACGTGAGGAGGCCGGGCCGTTCGCGTCGATCTGGGACTTCTGCGAGCGCGTCGATCCGCAGGCCTCCAACAAGCGGGCGCTCGAGTCGCTGGTCAAGTGCGGGGCGCTGGATTCCACGAACGCGACGCGGAAGGGAATGCTCGCCGCGCTCGAGGCCGCCCTGTCGCACGGCGCGCGGGCGCAGACGGACCGGCTGCTCGGCCAGAGTTCGTTGTTCGGCGAGGAGGAGAAGCTCGAGAACGTGCCGATCTCGGCCGAGGAGTTCGAGAAGGGTGAGCTGCTGCGGCTGGAGAAGGAAGTGCTCGGGTTGTACGTCTCCGAGCATCCGCTGCATTCCATTCGGGAGCAGCTGCGCCGGAAGACCGACTGCGCCCTGGCGGACATCGAGCGGCGGCGCGACGGTGAGGTCGTGACCGTCGGTGGCATCGTCTCGGCGGTGAAGCACCTGACGACCAAGAAAGGTGAGCCGATGGTCTTCATGAGGCTCGATGACGTCACGGGCGGAGCCGAGGTGGTCGTCTTCAACTCGGTGTACGCGCACTCGCGTGAGCTGTGCACGACCGACCGTGTTCTGATCGTGAAGGGCCGCATCGACCACAAGCAGGAGGGCGAGACGAAGCTGCTCGCCATGGAGGTCGCACCGTTCGAAGCCGTAGCGGAGCGCAAGGAAGTGACGATCAGGATCGACGCGCGTCTTGCGCGCGCGGGCGTGGTGCGCGACCTGGCGCTGCTCGTGCGCGACTTCCCCGGCGAGTCGCGCGTGAACCTGCTCCTCGAGATGTCCGAGGGAACGAAGCAGTTCGTGCTCGGGCCGCAGTACAAGGTGAAGCCCGTGCCGGATTTCTTCGCCGAGGCGAAGGCCTTGCTGGGCGAAGCCGCAGTGCTCTAGCGTCACGGCGTGGAATACGTCGACGTCGATGGGCTGCGGATCGCCTATCGGCGGGCCGGCGAAGGAGCGCCCGTCGTGTTGCTGCACGGTGGCCTGAGCGACAGCCGCGAATGGCTGCGGCAGATCGAGGATCTTTGTGACGAGTTCACCACCGTTGCCTGGGACGCACCCGGTTGCGGAGGTTCTTCAGACCCTGACGAGAGTTTCCGTCTGCCTGATTATGCAGACGTCCTTGCGTCGTTTCTTCGGGCTCTGCGGCTCGAGCATCCGCACGTGGTCGGGCTGTCGTTTGGAGCGGGACTCGCGCTCGAGCTCTATCGGCGACATCCCCAGTTGCCGGCGAGTCTTGTCCTTGGCTCGGCGTATGCCGGCTGGGCCGGCTCGTTGCCGCCTGACGAGGTGGACGAGCGCTTGCGGAGCATCGTGCGCCAGGCCGACCTACCCGTCGCTGAGGTGGTCGCCGAATGGCTACCGTCCCTGTTCGCGGACCCGACACGGGCCGACCTTGTCGACGAAGTCGGGACGATCATGCGTGACTCTCATCCAGCCGGGATGCGGGCTATGGCGTACTCCTTTGCGGAAGCCGATCTTCGAGACGTGCTGCCGCGTATCGAGGTTCCGACGCTGCTCTTGTACGGCGCCTCGGATCAGCGGGCGCCGCTACGCGTCGCGCAAGAGCTGCACGCCGCCTTACGTCATCTCACGCCGGCTGCATGACCACGATGTAGCCACTGAGCGGATTCGTTCCGGTGACTTGAACGGCCCAGTGCTTGCCGTGCCCGGGAGTGCTGTCCCACTTCTCCTGGATCTCCTTGATGAGATCGTCGCCGTTGGGCGGCCAGGGTTTGAACCCGGGCGGGAGTGATTGGTGCTGGTCGGCCATGGTGCCGCCTCCTTGGTCGATAACGGACAGGGAGGCTACAAGGCGTCAGGCGGAAATGCCCTTGGCGCGCAGCTCTTCCTTCGCCGACTCCGACTTCTGGAGTCCTTCGAGATCCATCGCGCGCAGCACCTCCGGCGTTTTCGTGAACTGCACGTCGCGGTAGTCGACGACCTGGATCTGGTTCCCCCACGGATCGTCGAAGTCGAGACTCCGGCCTGACGAAACCTGGATGCCGAGCTCGCGTAGACGCTCCCGCACTGCCTCCTTGTCGTCCACGACGAGTCCGAAATGCCGCGCGCGGTCGGGTGGTTGCGTGCGCCCGCTCGCAAGCGCGATGAACTGGTCGCCCAGATCGATGAACGCCATCTGCCGGCCGTGCCCTCGCAGCTCGAAGTCGCCGAAGATCGAGTGCCAGAACTCGAGCGCTTCGTCGATGTCGCCCACCTCGAGCGCGATGTGGTTGATCCCCACGAGCCTGGGCATGACGATTCCAGCCTAGTTAGCCAGACCTGGGGAACGCTGCCGACCGCGACGGTGTAGAAGCGTCGGTGGTGGGCCGACCACTCGACGAATCCGACCTGATCGGCCGCGCCAAGCGCGGCGACACTCACGCCTACGAGGAACTCGTGTACGCACATCAAGCCATCGCGTTTCGCACTGCCTACGTCATCGCCGGCAACGCGGCGGATGCGGAGGAGGCGGCTCAAGACGGCTTCGTCAAGGCCTGGCGCGCGCTCGGTCGGTTCCGGGAAGGCGCGCCCTTTCGTCCCTGGCTGCTGCGGATCGTCGCCAACGAGGCCCGCAACCGCCGCCGCTCGGCGGGCCGCCGCGCGCACCTTGCGCTGCGGGCGGCGACGGAGCAGCCCTCGGGGGACGCGGCCCCGTCCCCCGAGGCGGCATACCTGTCCGCGGAGCAGCGCGAGAAGCTCTTCGCCGCTGTCAACGAGCTTCCGGACGACCAGCGGACGGTGATCTCCCTGCGCTACTTCATCGGTCTCACGGAGCACGAGACCGCCGAGGCCCTCGGCCTGCCGTCCGGAACGGTGAAATCCCGGACGGCACGTGGGCTCGAACGTCTGAGGGAGTCCTATGACTGAGCTCGAGCGCGCACTCGTGTCCCTCGGCGAAGCGATCGACTTCCCGCCGGCGCCCGACTTCCGGCCCGCCGTCCGCGAGCGGCTCGAGCGCAGGCGCTTCGTCCGACCGCTCGTGTTCGCCGTTGCGCTCGTCATCGTCGCGTTCGGCATCGCGATGGCGGTTCCGCCGGCCCGCAGCGCGATCCTCCGGTTCTTCCACATCGGCGCCGTCACGATCGAGCGTGTCCAGACGCTGCCGCCCGCACGCGAACGACCGCTTGCGGCAGGGCTCGGCCTGGCGCTTCCGCTCGATCAAGCCGAGGCCCGTTCAGGAGTCCGACTCGTCCTAGATGCGCCGCGACCGGACCGCTTCTACGCGCGCCCCGGTCTCCTCGCCACGCTCCTCGAGTACCGTGGCAAGCCGGTTCTCCTGGCTGAGTTCCAGGGCGACCAACTCGGGATCACGAAGAAGCTGGCGGGCCCGGGTACCACGGTCCAGCCGGCGCCGATCGGCTCGTTTGGCATCTGGATCGCGGGTGGGAGGCACGTCATCTACTGGGAGACGAGTCCCGGACAGATCAGCCGGATCGAGCCTCGTCTCGCCGGCAACGTGCTCATCTGGACCGACGGCGGCCGCACGTTCCGCCTCGAGGGCGCTCTCCACGAGGAGCAGATGTTGGAGCTCGCCCGAGATATCACCCGGTAAGGGGACAACCGAGTCGGGCTTGCGTCCGAATAAAAGGGCATGACAACTGCGGCTGACATGGAAGTCCGCGAGGAGACGCAGCTGGTGGAGGCCTGGCGAGCCGAGCAGCTGGAGATGGCCGGTTACGGTGCGCAGGCGGCGGCCGAGCTGGCGACGCGGCACGACGTGGACTTGCATGGGGCGATCGCTCTGCTGAGGCAGGGCTGCCCCCACGAGCTCGCGCTGCAGATCCTCTTGTAGCGCACAGGAGCTCGACGGCTTCGGCAGAATCCTTTCTCTGCCGTTGAGCCTTCTTGCCTACATCCCGTCCCCGCACACGGGGACGATCGACCTCGGCCCGCTCACGATCCACATGTACGGGCTGATGCTGCTTCTCGCCATCGCCGCGTGCGTCGCACTCACCGGCTATCGCTGGGTGCGCTGGGGTGGCGACTGGGACCTCGTCTTCCGCGTCGCCGTTTGGGGTGTGGCCGCCGGAATCGTCGGTGCGCGCCTCTACCACGACATCACGAGCTGGAGCGAGGTGCCGGACAAGTGGTGGGGGCCGTTCGCTGTCTGGCAGGGCGGACTCGGGGTGTGGGGCGGGATCCTCTTCGGCGTGCTCGCAGGTGCCTGGGTGGTTCACCGCTCCGGCCAGAGCGTGCGGCTCTTCATGGATGCGGTCGCGCCGGGGCTCCTGCTCGCCCAGGGGATCGGACGGTGGGGAAACTGGTTCAACCAGGAGCTGTTCGGCAAGCCGACCACGCTCCCGTGGGGGTTGAAGATCGACCCCGAACATCGGCCCGAGGGCTACTTCGACCACGCGACCTTCCACCCGACGTTCCTCTACGAGTTCATCTACGACAGCATCGGCGTCGTGCTCCTGCTCTGGATCGACAGTCGTTTCAAGATCAGACGCCCGGGTTTATTCGCGCTGTACGTTTCCTACTACTGCGTCGGTCGCTTCTTCGAGGAACTGCTGCGGATCGATCCTGCGCATCACTTCCTGGGCCTGCGGCTGAACGCCTGGGTCTCGATCGTCGTCTTCGTGTTGTCGACCTCGTTCTTCATCTGGTGGCAGTTCATCCGCACGCCGTCCGGCGACGAGCGCCCACGGGCGAGCAAGGTAGTGCCGACTGGACCGGCCATGGCCGTGCCCAAGGGGCGCGTCCGCTCGGGCCACTAGGGTCCGCCGCATGATCGTGCGCGAGCTCGAGCTGGACCTCGACGCCTTCGAAGGCCCGTTCGACCTGCTGCTGACGCTCGTCCTGAAAGAGGAGGTCGACCTCGCGGACGTGGACGTGGCCGGAATCGTCGTGCGGTTCATCGAGCGGCTGGCCGAGCGTGAGACGCTCGACCTCGACGCGTGCGGGGAATTCCTCGTCCTCGTCGCGGCGCTGCTCGAGCTCAAGGCGCGCGGGCTGTTCGAGGATGAGGCGGCCGAGCTCGCAGACCTCGAGCCCGAGGAGGCGGCGGAGGAGCTGGCGCGGCGGCTGGCCGAGTATCGCCGGATGAAGGAGGCGGCCGGCTGGCTCGCCGAGCGGCTGTCCACGGAGGGTGACCGCTTCTTCCGGCTCGGACCGGCGCCTCTCGCGCCGCCGTCGGAGCGGCGACTCGCTCCACAGGACCCGGAATCGCTCGCGAACGTCGTGCGGTTGCTGGCTGCCGAGCCGCCGGCCGTCTCGCTCGCGCACATGGAGCTGCGCTTCCCGCCCGTAGCCCAGTTCCTGGAGCGGTTCCGCGCACTGCTCTCGCGTCGCTCGCTCTTCGACTTCGACACCGAGGTCGAGGGCCTCGGCCGTGCCGAGCAGGCGATCGCCTTCCTCGCCCTGCTCGAGCTCCGTCGCGCGAACCAGATCTCGATCAGCCAGGCGGCGCCGTTCGCTCCGATCCGCGTCAGTAGGGTGGAGCAGGAAAGCGCTGCCGCGAACGAAAGGACCCACGCGTGGAACGTCCGCTCCGCCTAGTCACCGCCAACCCGCTCGACCAGCTCGCGCGGACGCTCGAGGCGCTGCTGGTGGTCGCGAGCGCGCCGCTGCCCGTCGAGGAGTTGGCGGCGGCCGCCGGGGACGAACGAGAGCGCGTCGAGCTGGCGCTCGGCCTGCTCGCTGAGCGCTACCACGAGGGGCGAAGCGGGATCGTTCTGGAAGCCGTAGCCGGGGGCTGGGCCTTTCGCGCCTCACGCGAGGCTGCCGAGGCCTGCGGCCGTCTGTTCGAGCGGCCGGTCCAGCGTGGGTTGTCGCAGGCGGCGCTCGAGACCCTCGCGATCGTTGCGTACCTCGGCCCGTGCACGCGGCCGGAGATCGCGCGCATTCGCGGTGTCGCCGCCGACTCCGCGGTGGCAGGCCTCGTGGAACGCGGTCTGATCACGGAAGCCGGTCGCGATGATGGGGCGGGCGGCGCGGTGCGCTATCGAACGACACCCATGTTCGAGCGCGTCTTCGGTCTCGAGAGCCTGTCGCAGCTGCCGAGGCTGGACGATGTTGCGGGCGATGTCGACGACCTGCGTGAGCGTCTCCACGCCGTCGCCGAGCAGCGCAGCGCTTAGCACGCTTGTCGCTTTGATGACAACGCGTTAGATTCGCCTAGTCCCGAAACGGAGGAGGCGATAATGCACGCGACGACGATCGCGGAGCTCGACACCACCGCACTCGAACAACAGATGCGGGGGCCGCTCCTCCGGTTCGGTGACGAGGGGTACGACCGGGCCCGCGCAGTCCACAACGCGATGATCGACCGGCGGCCGGCCCTCGTCGCCCGCTGCGTTGACGTCGCCGATGTCATCGCAGTCGTGAACTTCGCACGCGAGAACGACCTCGAGCTGGCAGTGCGCTGCGGCGGCCACAGTGTTCCGGGGTACGGCACGGTTGACGATGGCGTCGTCCTCGATCTATCGCTGATGAAAGGCATCGTCGTCGATCCCGAGGCGCAAGTGGTGACCGTCGAAGGGGGATGCACATGGGGTGACGTCGACCACGCCACGCATGCCTTTGGTCTCGCCGCACCCGCCGGTGTCGTTTCGACGACCGGTGTCGGAGGGCTCACTCTAGGGGGCGGGTCGGGGCATCTCACACGCTCCTGCGGGCTCACGATCGACAACCTCCTCTCGGCGCAAGTTGTCACCGCCGACGGCTCGTTCGTGATGGCCGATGAGAATCGAAATGCGGACCTGTTCTGGGCGCTGCGGGGCGGAGGCGGGAACTTCGGCGTCGTTACCTCATTCACGTTCCGCCTCCATCCTGTCGACATGGTCATCGCCGGTCCGACGCTCTGGCACCTGGATCAGGCAGCCGACGCGATGCGCATGTACGACCAGCTACTTGCTGGTGCGCCGGACGAGTTGACCGGCGTTTTCGCCTTCCTCGTCGTTCCACCCGGCCCGCCGTTCCCGGAGGAGCTGCAGGGGAAGACGATGTGCGGAGTCGTCTGGTGTCACACGGGTGCGCACGAGGGCGCGATCGAGGCACTCGCTCTCGCGCGTGAATTCGGACCGCCGGCGTTCGATCTCGTTGGCCCGATGCCTTTTCCCGTTCTGCAGAGCATGTTCGACCCGGTTGCCGGTCCAGGGCTGCAGAACTACTGGCGCGGTGATTTCTTCACGGAACTGACGGACGATGCGATCGCGGCGCACGTGGAGCATGGCGCTAACGTGCCGAATATCTTCTCGGGCGTCCACCTGTACCCGGCCGACGGAGTTGCGGGGCGCGTTCCTGCCGACGCGACAGCGTGGAGTTTCCGCGAGGCGCGCTGGTCGCAGGTGATCTTCGCCGCCGATCCCGATCCTGCGGCGGGCGATCGCATGAAGGACTGGGTCGTCGAGTCGTGGGATGCGACGCATCCATTCTCGGCCGGGGGTGCGTACGTGAACTTTCTTGGCGACGAGGGTCAGGGCCGGATTCGTGCTGCTTACCGAGACAACTTCGAGCGGCTGTTGAGGATCAAGCAGCAAGTCGATCCGAAGAACCTGTTCCGCCTGAACCAGAACATTCGCCCGGCGGCCTAGCTCACGGCTTTGCCCGCACCGGTTTCGACGGGTGGCCGGCCTTGACGTCGAGGTTGTACGGGATCACGCGGTACCAGTCGGCACGTGTCGGTACGAAACCGTTGCTCCGGTCCGTGACGCATCGCTCGCACACGGTCCGCCATGGCCCGTTTTGAGTGCGCGCGCGTTGGACGCTGTAGTCCCTCGCGCCTGCTGAGCCCTGCCAGTACAACCTCGTCCCGGCCGAGGTGATCGTCGGTCGCGGCGGGATCGCGTGCGGCGGCAGCGCTCTTCTAGCCATCGCATAGTTGTGGGCGCGGATCACCTGCGCGCGCGCGGCCATGTCCGC
>JBKPTB010000167.1:0-11832 GCA_046735315.1 Actinomycetota bacterium | reverse complement strand
ATCCCGCGGAGATCGCGGCCGGGATCCTCCGAGCCGTCGAGGACCGTAGCTGGCTCGTCGCGCGGGGCCTCGAACGCGTCCAGGCGTTCCGCTGGGATGCGGTCGCTGCGGCCACGCTGGACGTCTATCGCGAGGCCGCCGCGTGAGTGACCGCCCGCTGGTGCTTGTCGACGCGGACGTGCTCGGACGGCATCGGACTGGCGATGAGACCTACGTGTCTCAACTCTTGCGCGAGCTGCCCGCGGCCGCTCCCGATCTGCGCATCGCCGCGATCACGCGCGATTCCTCGCTCGTACCGCAGGGAATCGAGCCGATCCAGCTCCAGGCCCGCTCGCAGGAGCTCCGCATGGCCGTCGCCGTTCCTCGCCTGCTGCGGCGAGTACGACCGGCGCTTGCGCACTTCGTCCATGCGCTGCCCCTCGTCTGCCCCTCACCCGCAGTGGTCACGGTGCAAGACCTCTCCTGGGAACGTGACCCAAGCGTGTTCGGGCTCACCGACCTGGTGACGTTCAAGGTCTTCGTGCGGCGCGCGGTCCGCAAGGCCGAGCGCGTGCTCGCAATTTCGGAGCGGACCAAGCGGGATCTGATCGAGCTCTACGGGACGGCTGCTGACAAGATCGTCGTCACGCCGTTGGCGCCGGACCCGGCGTTCCGGCCGGCGGACGACCATGATTCCTTCCTGCTGTTCGTCAGTGCGATCGAGCCGCGGAAACAGCCTCTCGCCGCCGTCGATGCGGCGAACGAGGTCGGCCGGAAGCTCGTCGTCGTCGGGCCGGCGAAGGACGAGGAGCTCGCGGCCGAGCTACGACGTCGTGGCGCCGACGTCCGCGGCTATGTCACGCAGGACGAGCTCGTGCGGCTCTACCAGCGCGCCGCCTGCCTCGTCTTCCCGTCGCGCTACGAAGGGTTCGGGCTGCCTGTCGTCGAGGCGATGGCGTGCGGGACGCCTGTGGTGGCTGCCCCGGAGCCGGCGCTGCGGGAGGTGGCCGGTGACGCGGCCGTGTTCACCGACCAGCTCGCCGACGGCATCCGGCAGGCGCTCGCGGACCGCGCGCGCTTCTCGGCGGCCGGGCTCGCTCGCGCGAAGGCATTCTCGTGGCGCGAGACTGCACGGATCACCGCGGACGTCTATCGGGAGGTGCTCGCGGCGTGAAGGTGTCGGGCGTCTTTGTCGTTACCGGCGCACACGAGGCCGATTTGCTGCGTACGTCCCTGCCTGCGCTCCTGCCACAGGTCGACGAGCTGGCCGTCGTCGCCAACGGGCCGGACAGCCGGCCCGCCCGGCTCCCCGACGGCGTGCAGATAGTGGTCAACGAGCGCGCGCTCGGCTTCTCGGCCAACGTCAACAAGGGGATCGAGGCCACGAGCGGCGACTACGTCGTCATCTCCAATCCCGACGCGGTCCCCGAGCCCGATTGTGTGGCCGAGCTCGCCAAGTTCGCGGACGCACACCCACGCTGCGGTGTCGCGGGCCCGAAGATGATCAATCCAGACGGAACGCTGCAGGCTTCTCGACGCACGTTCCCGACGATCGGCGGCACGATCGTGCGACGCACGCCGCTGCGCTCGCTCTTCCCACCCCTACGCTGGCAGCGGCGCCACTATCTCCTCGATGCGCCCGTGGACGGGCCGCTCCAGGTGGACACGATGCTCGGTGCGTTCCTGCTCATGCGTCGCACGATGCTCGACGAGATCGGCGGCTGGGACGCCGGCTACAAGCTCTACGTAGAGGACATCGACCTGAGCTACCGCGCGATGAAGGCCGGCTGGGAGCGCTGGTGGGTGCCGAGCGCCGTCGTCCATCACGAGTACCAGGCCGTGATCGACAAGCACTTCTTCACGCGCCGCAACCTGTGGCATCTGCAGGCCATGCTGCGCTTCCTGCGCAAGCATCCGGAACGCCTCTTCGCGTTGCGGTGACGGACAAGTACGGTCCGCAGGCAGCGTGCTGGTCGGAGGAGGCGTATGCCGACTCGGACGCGTACCTCGCGCATCGGGCCGAGCTGATCGTTTCGCTCGGGCCGAAGCTCGCGACGGGTGACACCGTTCTCGATCTCGCGTGCGGTGACGGCGGGCTTGCTCGCTTCCTGTCCGGGTATCGGTACGCCGGCGTCGATGCGAGCCAGGAGATGGTGGAGGCAGGGCGGCGACACGGCCGCGAGATCGTGCTCGGGGATCTGAACGACTACGCTCCGCCGGAGCCCGTCGCCGCCACGACCTGCTTTCGCGCCATCTACTACGCACACGATCGCCCCGCCTTCTTTCGTCGCGTCGGCGGCTACACGGAGCGGAAGCTGGTCTTCGACCTCAATCCTCGTCAGTACCGCGTAGACGACATCCGCCGTGAGCTTTCGGGCGCGGGCTTCACCGGATTCGAGCTACGGCCCTTCTTCGCGCCTCAACGTGTTGCGCTCCCAGGGGCTGCGGTCACGGCGCTGCACGCGCTCGAGCGCAGCGGTCCCATCGCAGGACTGCTGCTGAAGCTCCGCTTCAGCTACTTGTGCGCCGCGTTTCGGGGTGGCAAGAAGTCGTAGGTGACCTTTGCGCCCAACTGGCGTGCGTCCGTCTCGTCCTGAGGGGACAGCTCCATCGGGACGAAGGTCGGCGAGATGGTCATCTCGATACGGAAGCGAGGTCCGGGAGCGTCCAGGACGACGATCTTCTCCTGCTTGCTGTGGATGTCGAAGCGTCTCGTTTCGGTGGCGTGCACGACGTGAGGCTGCTTGTCGTCACCGATCGTGATCGGCCCGATCCTGATCGTCACGTGGCCGGTCTTGTTGGGTCCGCCCCAGGATTTCCGCGAGACGACCACACGCACGCGGCCCGCCTTGTCGCCCGCAGTCGAGTAGCGCGTGTACGAGTTGGACGACCCCGCCCAGCCGTCGGAGAAGATGCCGACGACGGACGAGCGGAGGCGCAGCGGTGGAGCGACCCGCACGAGGGTCCACTTCTCGAGTGCCCCGCCGGCCTGGTGGAGATGAGCGGCGACCGGGGTTCCGACGACCTCGACCCCCTTCTCCTCGACCACGTAGGGGTAGCCCGGGTCGTGTGAGAGCGCTCCGTCGGAGGCTCTCGGGTCCGGTGTCAGGGTCGGGCCCGGTCCCTGAGCCGTGCCGTCCAGGCTCCAGACCGCCCTGATCGAGCGGTTCCAGAACTCGAGCAGCCACTCGCTGTCCTGATCCTTCATCTGCTGGCCGATGTAGAGCGTCGACGCGCCGCCGGTCGCATCGTCCACCCAGGTCATGGGACGGCGGATGTTGTCGATGAAGCGGTCGGACGCGCGGTTCGATGCGCCGGCGAAAGCGAGCTCGCCCGTCAGGTTCCAGGCGATCACTCCACCTGCGACCGCGAACGCGAGCCAGACGCTCGCACGACCGAGCAACCTCGGTGCAAGCAGCAGACAGATCGAGAAAGCGAGCAGCGCGAGCAGCCCGATCTTGGCGCCGGTCGGATCGAGTGCGAGGTACCGATTCGCCTGCTGCAGGATCGCGAGCCCGGGCGCGTTGTACGAGATGTCTCGCCCCATGTCGTACGGCGTCGAGAGGAGCAGATACAGGACGAAGCCGGCCGACGCAGCCAGGGCGACGGGGTGGACACGGCGCCGCTCGATCCACAACGCCGTCCCGGCGAAGAGCAGCGGCGCGAGGTAGATGAGGTTCCGCTCGTACGTGTACGTAGCGAACACCGTCGAGACGTACGCCGCCTTGACGCCGGTGTACATCCCGAAGCCGATGATGGCCGCCAGCAACACGCTGCGAAACGCGCTCAGCTCCCGTGTTGGACGCTCGCCGGGCGCGCGCCAGAGTGCGGCGAGTCCCGCCACGACCGGCAGCACACCGAGGCCGATCGTGAGCGCGCCGGCCGCGTCGAGACCGAGGTTGAGAATGCGCCCTTTGTACAGACGGGTCGGGATCAGCCACTCGAGGGAGCGATGGCCGAGGATGGCGCTGAGGATCACGGCCGCTCCCACCGTGAGGACGACGAAACCGACCCAGTCCGACGCCCTCCAGCCGCTTCGCCAGCGAGCGGCCGCCTCCGACCGCCACAGGAGAAACAACGCCGCGAGCCCGAACACGAACGGGATCACGGCTAGCTCACCGCGCACAAGCGGCGCAATTGCGGAGGCGATCACCGCTGCGACGAGCCAGCGGCGCGTCGGCGCGATCAGCACGCGCAGGATCAGAAAGAGGCAGAGCGTCGAGTAGAAGTACGCGAGCGGCTCCTCGACGAGCATGGAGGAGTAGCCGAGCGCGGGGATGGCGGCCGATGCGGCGGCGACGAAGAGGGCAGGTCCGCGGGCGACCACGAGTCGCGCCAGCGCGTACGCCGGAAACACGGTCAGCGTCATCACGATCACAGCCAGGTACTTGACCGTCGTGTACGCGGTGTGCAGGTTGTCGATCATCCAGGCGGGAGCCATCAGGTACGTCCAGAGCGTGTTGAACGAATGTGGCTCCCCGCGCCGTGCTGCGTGGCCGGTGTCGGCGATCGCGCGAGACAGCTGTGTGAGCTCGAGCTCGTCGCCGAAGAGCCACGGCGTTCCGTGCGCCCAGGCTTCGATCGCGTACACGATGGAAAGCCAGAGAAAGATGCTCAGCAGCGGGATGGCCGCGAGCACACGGTCTGCCAACGTGCGCTCGGCCGCCACGGAGGACGCGGTCGCCACGGACATTCCCGGCTTAGTCGGCGCTGGCGCCCAGGACGACGCGCGGATCGAGGTCGGTCTCGCGGCGGACGAATCGGCACGGCACCTGCGCGAGCGCGCAGGCGTCGATGACGAGGCCGAGGCGCGCGCGTGGAGCGTCGGGAATCGTGACGAGGACCGCATCCGGCTTGACGCGCCCCAGGATCGTCTCGATCTCGGTCGTCCCGCCGAGCACCGGGACACCTTGCAGCCGCCGTCGTGACAGACGCGGATCGTCGTCGACGAACCCGACGACCTGTCCGCCGGGCGTCTCGCGCAGCTCCCGCAGCAGGCTTCGGCCGCCTCGCCCCGCGCCGACGATCAGCGTGCGTCGCCGGTCGCCGCGGCTCGTCAGCGACGAGACCGCGCGAACGAAGGCACGCTCCCAGAAGCGGGACGCGCCGACCAACAGCGTGCAGACGAGTGCATCGATGACGAAGATGCTCCGCGGGAACGAGCCCCAGACCTGGGTCGCGTCGAGAATCAGGTACGCGACCACCTCCGAGACCACGACCGCAGCGAGGATGCTGGCTGCGTCACGCGCGCCCGCGTAGCGCCACACGCCGCGGTAGAGACCGAACGGGATGAACGCGAGGTAGCGCACGGCGAGCACCACTGCGAGCGAGACGAGGAAGATGTGCCGCTGATAGCCGTTGCCGCTGCCCTGCAGCCGGAGGTAGTACGCGACCGCGAACGAGGCCGTCACCAGGGCGAAGTCGACGATGGACTCGACGAGCCGACGGGGATTTGCGACGAAGGTTCGTAGCCAGCTGCGCTCGCCGGCGAACGCGGGCGCGCGTTCCACGTCGGAAAGGACACTCGCGAACTGCACGAGCAGCGCGAAGGTGAGAAGCACGCCGATCAGCGTCACCCAGGCGTTGTCGAGCACCGAGTAGAACAGGCTCGTCGTCCCGAGCGCGGCCGAGATCACCGCGAGCAGAACGACAGCTCGCTTCTCGGAGAGACCGTGGTAGACGAGACGGTGCGAGGTGTGGTCGCGTCCGCCCTGGTACACGGGTCGCCCGTCGAGGAGCCGCACGACCGTGACGAGCGTCGTGTCCAGGATCGGCACCGCCAGAACGAGGATCGGTAGAAGGAGCGTCGCGACGGTGGTGCCGGCGACCTTCCAGCTCGCGGTCAGCCCGAGCGCCGCGAGGGCGAAGCCGAGGACCTGGCTGCCCGAGTCGCCCATGAAGGCCGCCGCAGAGCTGCGCGGCCGAAGGTTGAAGGGAAGGAACCCCGCACAGGCGAGCGCCAGCGCGAGCGATAGAGCGAGGACCGCGTGGCTCTTGTGCACCGTGAGTGCGTCGATCGCGAAGAACGTCGCGGCGATTGCGGCGAGCGTCGCCGCGAGCCCATCCATGTTGTCGAGCAGGTTGAACGCATTCGTCATCCCCACGAGCCAGACGAGCGCCACGGCGCCGGCGAGGACGTCGTTCGAGATCAGCCCGGAGATCGTGAGGCCGTTTCCGATGACCAGGCCGGCTGCCGCGAGCTGCGCGGCGAGCTTCGGGATCGGTCCCAACGAGAAGAGATCGTCGAGGAAGCCGGCGACGAAGAGAATCGCGCAACCGCCGAGGATCGCCAGCGCCTCCCGGCTGGCCGGCGCGGCATCGACCGCGACCGCGAGCCCGAAGCCCGCGAGCAGCCCCGCGAAGATCCCGATTCCCCCCAGCATCGGCGTCGTCCGCTCGTGCCAGCGGTCTTCACGGGGTGCGGCCCCGAGGCGTGCGACCAGCGGAGTGCGAAGCAGGGCCCAGATGACCGCGCCCGCGGCGGGAAATGCAGCAATCGCCGCGAGCACCCTCACGGAGCCGAAGCGTAACGAAGTGCTGTAAGGAAGTTTTGTGGCCTGTTCGGGACCATGTGGGGCCGTCTCTAGACTAGGCGGCGCGAATGACGACGGTATACGGCGATCTCGTCCGCTACCGCGAGCTGTTCGGGAACCTCTTCCGCCGGGACGTGCAGGCGAAGTACCGCGGCTCGCTCCTGGGCGTGGCCTGGACCCTGGCGAACCCGGTCCTCCTGATGGCCGTCTATCTGCTCGTGTTCTCCGTGCTCTGGAAGACCCGCTTCGGGTCGGAGGGCCACTATGCGCTGTTTCTGCTGGTCGGTTTGTCGGCCTGGATCTTCTTCGCAACCTCGTTGCAGTCGGCGTCGCGCTCGATGCTCGACAACGCGAATCTCATCCGCAAGACGCGCTTTCCGCGGCAGCTCGTGCCGCTGTCGATCGTCGCGACGCACCTGATCAGCTTCGGCGTGATGCTGGTCGTCTTGTTGCCGCTGAACTTTGCGCTGCTGCCACGGGTGCGGGCGACGGAGTGGCTCGCGCTGCCGCTCGGCCTCGCCGTCGTCGCGATCACCTGCGGACTGGCTCTTGCCATCGCCTCGTTGAACGTGTTGTTCCGCGACGTGGAGTTTCTCGTTTCCGCGCTGTTGCTGCCCCTGTTCTTCCTGACCCCTGTGCTCTATCCGCTGAGCGATCCGCAGATCGCGAGGCGCGACTGGGTGCTCGATCTGATCCACTGGGGCAATCCGCTGTCGCCGGTGATCGAGGCGCTACGCGATCCGCTCTTCTACGGACGGCTGCCCGGTCTCGGCGACACGCTCTACACGGTTGTCGCCGCGGTGGCGGCGCTCGCGCTCGGCGCCTACGTCTTCAGCCGGGTCGACGACCAGATCGCAGTCGAAGTCTGATCCGAGCGTCGTAGACCCAGGGCTCGTCGCCCTCCGGCCGCCAGGCCGGGAGACCTGCGACCTCCGCGTTCGGCTCGAGCGGCGGCAGGAGCGACGGGCACACGAGCGGCTCGGCGAAGGCTGGATTGCGGCCTCCTCCTGGTGCGTAGGGCTCGAGCACAGCAGGCGTGCGCCGCATTTCGATCGACCCTCCGACGGCTGCATAGCCTTCCGTGTGAGCGACGTAGACGCGCTCCTCCCAATCCGGGTCGAGCTCCGCGCGAGCCGGGAGGAAGGCGCGCGCGCCGGTCGCGTCGCGCGGCGCCACGTCGACGTCGAGCTCGGGCGTGAAGTTGCCGAGCTCCGCGAGCCAGAAGCGCTGTTCGTCGACGAGATCGAGGGCGAGCCGGTAGGTCCCCGGCGGAATCGGCGCCCGAACGCCCAGTTCCTGTTCCAGTTGCTCGCCGGGCGCTGCGCTGACTTCGTGGCGGAGGCCGTCCCAGACGATTGGGTTGCCTCGGTCGTCGAGCCAGTGGTACGAGAGGTTGAGCCCGCGCCAGGCCGCCGTTCCGGCGTTTTCCAGTGACACGCGCGCGCGCGTGAGTGCACCCGCCTGCGGTTGCTGGAGCTCGTACGCAAGCCAGCGCACCGCGAGCGGGCCGGCGGGAATCGGATGGGCGCCGACCGCTTCCACGACGCGACTAGCCTACGTCGTCGTGGAACCGCTTCTCGTGAGGGCGTGCCGACGCGAGGCGACCGAGCGCACGCCCGTCTGGTTCATGCGCCAGGCCGGCCGCTCCTTGCCGGAGTACCGCGAGCTGCGAAAGCGCTACGGGCTGTTCGACATCGTCGCGCAACCGGAGCTCTGCGCCGAGGTGACGTTGCAGCCCGTCCGGCGTCACGACGTCGATGCGGCCGTGATGTTCACGGACATCATGTTCCCGGTCCTCGGCATGGGCGTGGAGGTCGAGCTGGTCGAAAACGTCGGGCCGGTGATCTCGCAGCCCGTGCGAAGCGGCGCCGACGTCGCGCGGTTGCAGGTGCCCGAGGCCGAGGAGTCGGTGCCGACGATCCTCGAGGCCGTGCGGCTCGTGCGTGCCGCGTTGCGGGACGACCAGGCGGTCATCGGCTTCTGCGGTGGACCGTTCACGGTCGCGGGCTACCTCGTCGAAGGCAAGCCGAGCCGGGAATTCACGACGGTCAAGACGATGATGTACCGCGAGCCGGGCA
Organism: Actinomycetota bacterium; assembly: GCA_046735315.1. GTDB lineage: Bacteria > Actinomycetota > Thermoleophilia > Gaiellales > Gaiellaceae > 3-1-20CM-4-69-9. Next base: position 3,242 of record JBKPTB010000167.1, on the reverse strand, counting down.
CCTGGCACGGGCTGATGGACAAGCTGGCGGACACGTTTTCCGCCTACGTCGCGGCCAAGGCGCGTGCCGGTGCCGACGTGATCCAGGTCTTCGATTCCTGGGTCGGTGCGCTCTCGCCCACTGACTACGAGGAGTTCGTTGCGCCGTACTCGGCCCGCATCCTGTCGGCAGTCGACGTGCCGACGATTCACTTCGGCACGGGCACGGCGACGTTGCTCGCCGCGATGGCCGAGACGGGTGGCGACGTGATCGGCCTCGACTGGCGCATTCCGCTGGACGTCGGCTGGAGCGAGGTCGGCCCCGACCACGGCGTTCAGGGGAATCTCGATCCCGCCGTCCTGCTCGGGCCGTGGGAGCGAATCGAGTCCGAGACCCGCGCTATCCTCGCGCGTGCCGGAGGGCGGCCGGGTCATGTATTCAACCTTGGGCACGGAGTGCCACCCGAAACAGACCCGGCCGTTCTCGGGCGCCTGACAGCGCTCGTGCACGAGGCCACCGTCGAGGCGGCCGTCTAGCACTTTGTGGCTCAGAGCCACTAGCTCGTTTGCCGCCCGTGCTGCCCGCATCGATTGAGGGATCACCGGCCCGCTCGGCCGCTTGTGGCTCAGAGCCACAAGCTCGTGTTCTAGCGTCTGCCCCATGAGCGCCGCTGTCGTGTTGATGGCTTATGGGTCGCCCGAGCGGCTCGCCGACGTGCCCGCCTACTACCGCGACATTCGCGGTGGGCGTCCGATCAGGCCCGAGCTGCTCGAGGACCTCGTCGAGCGCTACCGGCGACTCGGCATCGAACAGGGCTCCCCGCTGAACGCGATCACCGAGGAGACGCGCGCCGCGCTCGAGCGGCAGCTCGGCGACATCCCTGTCTTCACCGGGATGAAACACTGGACTCCGCGGATCGCCGACGCATCCCGGGCTGCCGTCGCGTCGGGCGCCGACACGATCGTCGGCCTCGTCCTCGCTCCCCACTACTCGGTGCTGTCGATCGCCGGCTACCGGGAGCAACTCGAGGCGGCGGTGGCAGGCGAGGCCGAGCTCGCCTTTGTCGAGAGCTGGCACGACGAACCCGGCTTCGTCGACCTGCTCGCCGAACGCGTGCGAGGCGCCGACGCCCACGTCGTCTTCACGGCTCACTCGCTTCCCGCTCGCATCCTCGAGCTGGGCGATCCGTACAAGGACCAGCTGCTCGAAACGTCCAGGCTCGTTGCCGAACGCGCGGGTCTCTCGAGCTGGTCCTTCTCGTTCCAGAGCGAGTCTGCGACCGGCGAGTCCTGGCTCGGTCCGGACATCCTCGACCACCTCGCAGACTTACAGGCAGAGGGCGTGCATGACGTTCTCGTCTGCCCCGTCGGCTTCGTCGCCGACCACCTCGAGATCCGCTGGGACCTGGATCACGAGGCCGCCGAGAAGGCGGAGGAGCTCGGTCTCGGCTTTCGCCGGATCGAGATGCCGAACGCGGAGCCGGCGTTCGTGCGCGTGCTCGCGGGGCTGGTTCGACGGGCCCTGGCGGTACCCTCGAAGACGTGATTCGACCAGGAGAGATCGTTGCCGACCACGCGTCGCGGCAGTTCAAGGTCTATCCGCGCGAGGCGCGGCGCCTGAAGGACGCGATCGTCGCGCGCGGCCGATCGAGGCCGTCGCTCGTCGAAGCGTTGAGCGACGTCTCGTTCCAGGTGGAGCCCGGGAGCGCAGTCGGGCTCGTCGGCCGCAACGGGTCCGGAAAGACGACGTTGCTTCGTCTGCTGTCGGGGATCATCAAACCGACTGCAGGTCGTGTGGACGTCGGTGGGCGGGTCGGTTCTCTGCTCGAGCTCGGCGCAGGCTTCCACCCCGATTTGTCAGGTCGCGAGAACGTCTTCCTCAACGGCTCCATCCACGGTCTCAAGCGCGCCTACGTGCGCGAGCAACTCGACGAGATCGTCGCGTTTGCAGGCCTGGAGGAGTTCATCGATCTGCCGGTGCGGACGTACTCCTCTGGGATGTACATGCGGCTCGGGTTCGCCATCGCCGCGCACATCGACGCGGACATCCTGCTCCTCGACGAGGTCTTCGCCGTGGGCGACGAGCAGTTCCAGCGCAAGTGCTTCGGAAAGATCTTCCAGTTCAAGCAACGCGGCGGGACGATCGTGTTCGTCTCGCACGACGCCGCCGCCGTCGAGCGCTTGTGCGACCGGGCGATCCTGCTTCAGGGCGGCCAGGTGCAGTTCGACGGTCCGACGCACGACGCGGTCGTGCGCTATCGGCAGCTGCTCGCCGGCGATCGCGATCCCGCCGAGCGCGGCGCCGGCCTGAAGGAGTGGGGAAGCGGCGAGGCGCGCATCGACGCCGTCGAGCTGCTCGGCCCCGACGGCGTCGAGAGGGCGCAGTTCCTCGCCGGCGAGCCTCTCACGCTGCGCGTCCACATCGCCGCGGACCGCCCGCTTCCGCCGCCGCGACTCTCGCTCGAGTTGCGCGACTCCTCCGGACTACTCGTCAGCGGCTCCGGCCATTCGACCGCAGACCTCGGGTGGGAGCAGGGAACGCAGACGCTCGCCGCACGCTTCGAGGTCGAGCAGCTGCCGCTCGCCGACGGGCGCTTCCACGTTCGACTGGGGTTGACCGACGAGGTCGGCGACCGCCTCTATCACTGGCTCGACGAGGCGCTTACGTTCGTCGTCTATCCAGCGGCTGACGAGCGCGGCGTCGTTCGGCTCGAAGGTCGCTGGACCGGGGAGGAGATCCGGCTGCAGGCCGAAAAGGTCACGACGACATGAGCTCGCGCACCTGTCCCGACTGGCCGAAGCTGATGGAGTACGCGCCGGACCTCCAGTTCAAGCACTACACGGTCGCCGAGGCGCGCCTTCCCGCCGAGGCCCTGATGAACATCCCCGACGTCCCGCTCGGTGCGGTTGCGATCTGCTGTGACCTGGAGCGTCACGTCTTCTACGCCGCGCATACCGACCCGAGAGTCGGCCAGGCACTACGCGAGACGCACTGGTACGAGCTCGCCGAGTGGACCTCGAGCGGCCCCGGCGCCGGCGCCGCGTTCGGCTAGTCAGGTACCACCGGAGTCAGCAGCGGATCGCCTCGTTCGAAGGCGAGGAGATTGTCCACCGCCACCCGAGTCATCGCCTCCCGTGTCTGGCGCGTGCCGCTGCCGAGATGCGGTGTGAGGACGACGTTCGGAAGCGAGAGCAATTCCTCGGGCACGTGCGGTTCATGCGCGAAGACGTCGAGACCTGCGCGGAGACGACCCGATACGAGCT
>JBKPTB010000166.1:0-7544 GCA_046735315.1 Actinomycetota bacterium | reverse complement strand
ACCCATTGCGGCATCGTCGACCCGTTCGCGAAGTTCAACTGCAGCGCGTAGAAGTACTCATTCCACGCGAAGATCACGCACAGGAGAGCGGTCGCCGCGATCCCTGGGGCCACGATCGGAAGAATGACCGAGCGCAGCTGGTTGAAGAGGTTCGTCCCGTCGATCTCGGCAGCCTCGATCAACTCGCGCGGCACTTCCATGAAGAACGACCGCAACATCCAGACCGCGAGCGGCAGGTTGATCGCGATGTAGAGGATGATCAGAACGTTGCGCGTCCCGAGGAGGTTCCACTTCTGCGCGTACACGTAGATCGGGAAGATGGAGGCCACAATGGGCAGGAACTTCGTCGAGATGAAGAAGAAGAGGACGTCGCGCCATTTGTGAATCGGACGGATCGCAAGCGCGTAGGCAGCCGGAATCGCCAGCGCGAGGACGAACAGCGTCGACACGACGACCACGACAAGCGAGTTCATGAACGCCGTCTGCAGCGAGAGCGTGCCGGACGTGGCGTGACTGACATCGCTGTAGCGGCCGAAGCTGAGGCCGTGATGGAGGGTTTGCGCAGACGCATCGTCCTCCGTCTTGAAGCTCGTGAAGACCGTCCAGACGACGGGAAAGATCCAGAGGAGGCCCACGATCCACGCGAACACCCCGAGACCGGCCACCACAGTGCGGCGTTCGCCGACGCCGAGCCTTCCGCCGCGTCGTCGTTTGCTGTCCGTCACGCGCGCTCCTCGTCTCTGAACAGGCTCGACAGCACGCGAAGCGCAAACGTCGCGATGATGATCGCGAAGATGACGACGACGATCGCGTAGGCCGAAGCTGCGCCGTAGCGGAAGCCGCCGCCGATCGACTGCTGGTAGACGTAATACGGCACATTCGTCGAGCCGGGACCGCCGGCGGTCATGACGTCGATCGCGTCGAACGCCTGCACGATGTAGATCGAACCGAGCAGCGCCCCGAGCTCGAGGTAACGCCGTAGATGCGGCAGTGTGAGCTGCCGGAAAATACCCAGAGCGCTCGCGCCGTCCACGTTGGCCGCTTCGATGACGTCGGTGGGCTGGCTCTGCAGTCCTGCGAGGATGATCAGCATCATGAACGGCGTCCACTGCCAGACGAGCACGGTCACGATCGAGCCGAGCGGGTGGTCCGAGATGAAGGCGACGGAGTTGAAGCCGAGAAAGCCCAGGACCTTGTTCAAGACCCCGAAGAGCGAGGAGAACATCTGCTGCTTCCAGATCAAGGCCGCGACGACGGGCATCAGCAGAAACGGCGTGATCAGCAACGTGCGGATCACGCCTCGGCCCAAGAACTTCCGGTCGAGCAGGATCGCGAACAGTGTTCCGATGATCAAGGAAAGAAGAACCGCGAGCACGGTCATCTTCACGCTCGTCCACACCGCCTGGCGGAAGAACGAGTCGCTGAAGATCTGCTTGTAGTTGTCGAGGCCGACGAACCTCGTCGGCTCGGGGATCAGCGACTGCGTCTTGTCTTTGAGGTTCGTGAAGCTGTAGTAGATGCTGACGATGAACGGCAGCTGCGTGATGGCGACGACGTAGAGCAGCGCCGGCAGCAGTGGGAGCCGCCGACGCCACGCGGAGGAGAACGGGTCCCCCGCCTTCCCTTTCGGGAGCGCGACGTCGGCGGCGGTGGCGGTCAAGGGAGGAGGATCACTTGATCGCCTGCGAAGCTATTTGCTGGCATTGGCTGATTGCGGTCGCGTCCTTCATCGAGCCGGCGATGACGGCCGAGAAGAGCTGTGTGCAGCGGTTGCCGACGTCCTGGAACTGTGGAATGCCGACGTACTGCACTCCGGGCAGACCGGGTCGCTTCGTCGTACCAGGGTTGGTGATCGGGGCGGCCTTCATCGCCGCCAAGGTGATCGATGCGAAGGCCTTGGCTGCCTTCTTGTACTGCGGGATGCGGTACGTAGACAGCCGTGTTCCCGGCGGAATCGCCGCCCAACCGCCCTTCACGCGCGATCCAGCGGCCTTGAGGTACTGCGGCCCGGTCGCCCAGGCGATGTACTTCCAGGCGTCGCTCGGGTCACGTGAGCTTTTTGGAATCGCGAGCGCCCAGGTCCACAGCCAACCCGACGACTTCGTCTTGTTCACCGGGGCGAAGGCGTAGCCGTTTTTCCCCTTCACCGGGCTGTCGCTGGCCTCGAGGAAACCGGCGGCGACCGTCGCGTCGTACCACATCGCCACCTTGCCCGCCTGGTACTGCGTCAGGCACTCGTTGTAACTCGAGTTCGCGGCGTCTTTCTCGCCCGCGTCCTGGACGAGCTTCGAATAGAAGTCGAGTGCGTCCTTGAAGGCCGGCTGGTCGACCTGTGCCTTGTCAGGCTTGCCGTTCGCCTTCGCCGACCACCATGTGCCTCCGAAGGTGTTCAAGACGGTCGTGAAGGCGGCACCGAGGTCGCCCCAGCCAGGCTTGCCGCGCAGGCAAATGCCGGCCATGGATGAAGTCTTGATCTTCCGCGCGGCGGCTGCAACCTGCTGCCACGTTGGATGGAGCGGCATTTTCACGCCGTTCTTTGCAAGGATGTCCTTGCGGTACATGAGGAACGACGACTCGCCGTAGAACGGCGATGCGTACATGTGACCCTTGGTCGAGAGCGCGTTTCGCACGGCCGGGATCAGATCGCTGTACTTGTACGCTTTGTCTGCTTTGGCCAGGGGCGCCAGATCCTTGAGCAATCCGGCCGAACCGAACTGCGGCGCCTCGTATGGGCCGATCATGACCGCGTCGAACGCCTTGCCGCCGGAGCCGACGTCACGGGTCGTGACCTGCCGCAGCTTCCCTTCGTCGAGGATCGTGTACTTCACCTTGATTCCGCTCTTCTTCGTAAAGAGCGACGGCGTCAACTTCGCGATGTCCTGCATCTGCCCGTTGGCGACGACGGCGACGCTGATCGTCTTGGCCGTGGTCCTGCCCGACGCCGCACCGGCGAACGTAACTGCGATAACGGCGATTGCGATGGGTAGGGCGACGAGGAGCCTCCTCCGAAGCCGGGCAGGCTCGGTCCTTGCTTTATGCATGGTCGCTGCCTCCTCCTGAACGGATAGCGGTGGGGATAGTCGGGCGCGCCTGGCGGCGTGAGCGACGAAGCCAGAAGGCACGCGAGCGGGCAACCTCCATCAGCTCGCGACACGGCCTAGTGGTCTGAACGGTTGGCGACCGTCTCACAGACGGAAGCAAGATAACGTTGTCAAGACAACGATGTCAAGCGCCAGGATTCCTTGTAGAATCCGGCGCGTTCGACCCCCGATCCTGTTTGAAATTCGTTGTCAGACTTCTACGAGACGAAGCGCCGTCCGACGATGGTCGACGTTGCGGCCCTTGCCGGGGTCGCCCTGAAGACCGTGTCGCGCGTGGTCAATTCCGAGCCGGGCGTGAGCCCGGAGCTCGAGGCCAGGGTCAGGCGGGCTATCGAGCAGCTCAACTACCGGCGCGACGCGAACGCGGCCACCCTTCGCCGCCTCAGCCGCAAGACGCAGACGATTGGCCTCGTGCTCGAAGACGTCTCGAACCCTTTCTCGTCGGAGCTTCACCGCGCGGTCGAAGACGCGGCGCGCGAGCGTGGCGTGCTCGTCTTCGCCGGTAGCTGCGACGAGGATCCCGAGCGGGAGCGCGACCTGATCGGCTCGTTCCGCGAGCGACGCGTCGACGGGATCATCGTCGTGCCTGCGAGCCACGATCACACCTATCTGTTCGAGGAGCGGCGCGCCGGGACGGCGCTCGTGTTCGTCGATCGACCGGCCAGTCACCTTGACGCCGACAGCATTGTCTCGGACAACTTCGGCGGGGCCGCTCAAGCCGTCGTCCACCTCCTCGAACGCGGGCATCGGCGCGTCGGGTTTCTCGGCGATCTGCTGTCGATCTCGACGGCGGAGGAACGGCTGCGCGGCTACACGCATGCGCTCGAGAGCGCCGGCATTCCGCTCGATGACGACGTTGTTCGCACGGAGCTGCGCGATCCTGACGCGGCCGCTCACGCCGTTGACGAGATGCTCGCGCCGCCCGACCCGCCGACGGCGTTTTTCACAGGGCAGAACCTGCTGACGATCGGCGGCGTGCACGCTCTCCGCAGGGCGGGTCGCGAACGCGACATTGCGCTGATCGGCTTTGATGACATCTCGTTGGCCGACCTGCTCGACCCCGCGATCTCGGTCGTTGCGCAGGACCCGCAGGCCATCGGCCGCGCTGCTGCCGATCAGCTCTTTCGCCGTCTCGACGGCGACACCGCGCCTGCCGTGCATCGGGTCATTCCCGTCAGCCTGATCGCGCGCGGCTCCGGCGAGATTCCGCCGAGGAGCTCGGCAGCTTCGTGATCGTCATCGGGGGCGAAGCACTCGTCGATCTCGTGGATGACGGCAGCACGCCGCGCTCGGTCGCGGGGGGCGGGCCGTTCAACACGGCGATCGCGTTCGGCCGCCTTGGCGTCCCGGTCGGATTCCTTGGGACCATCTCCCGAGACGGCGACGGACAGATGCTCGCGAAGCGGCTGCTCGACGCTGGTGTCGACACGTCCCTCGTCCGCTGGTCCGATGCTCCGACGCCCCGCGCCGTCGTCCACCACCTCGGCGACGGCAGGAATGAGTACACGTTCCACCTGAACGGGACCTCCCTCGCCGACCTTCCTCCGAACGAGTTGCCCGTTCTGCCGGTAGAGGCATGGGCGGTGTACGTCGGGACGCTCGCACTTGCGATCGATCCGCCCGCGTCTGCGTACGAGGCGCTCGTCGATCGCGAAGCCGGGCGGCGACAGATCGTTCTCGACCCGAACGTGCGGCCGGCGATCTTCGGCGACGTCGAGGTCTATCGCCGCCGATTCGAGCGACTGGTACGGCTCGCGGACATTGTCAAGCTGAGTGAGGATGACGCGGCGTGGATTTATCCCGGCCTGCGGGCCGAGGACGTGCTGGAGCTGATCCTCGACCTCGGGCCAGCTGTGGTCGCGGTGACGAGAGGCAAGAACGGCGCGATCGCCGGCTCGAACGTCGCCGTCGTCGGCATCGACGGGATTCCCGTTGACGTCGTCGACACCGTCGGCGCCGGCGACAGCTTCGGCGCCGCGCTCATTGCGGCCCTCGTCGACGAAGGAGCCTTCGGGCCGCAGGCGACTCGCACGTCGGACGAGGCCGTGCTTTCGCGCGCCGTTTCGTACGCGGTCGCGGCGTCTGCGATCACGTGCACGCGCCGGGGCGCCGTCCCGCCGTCAAGGGACGAGATCGATGCCCAGCTTCGAGCCCTTGCCTGACTCTCAGGCCCTTACCAGCAGTACCGTTGTCGGCTACATGCACTGGAGACTGACCGACAACGCGGGGGCTGGGGCTGTCGCCTGATCGCCCAGGCGTGAACCTCTTGCGTGCAGTCGCGTCGGCTGTCGTGATGCTCGTGGGGACGGCGACGCTCGCCGGGCTCCTCGATCGCGTGTGGTGGCCGTTCGAGATCGCCGACGTCTTCAGATTGCAGTATCTCGTCGTGCTGGTCGCTGCCGGGCTCGTCGCCCTCATGGTGCGACGGCCGCGGCTCGCCGCGCTGGCAGGCGCGCTCGCGGCAGTGAACTTCGCGATCCTCGACATCCCTCTCACAGCCAGCGGCACGGCCGCGCGGTACGGGCCGACTGCGGGTGCGCTGCGTCTCGTCGTCGCGAACGTCGAAGTCGGTAACGGAGACTTTGCCGCCGTCGAGCGTCTTGTCGCGCGGACACATCCAGACCTCTTCGGAGTGACCGAGTTGACACCGTCGATGGCAGCGCACCTCGGCGAGAAGCTAACCGGATATCGGACGCGTGTCCTCGAGACACACGACGACGCGTACGGGATCGGTGTCTACAGCCGGCTGCCGCTGCTGTCGGCCCGGGTCGTGCGTTTTCCGGCCGACGGCCCGCCGACGGTTGTCGTGCGGCTACGCATCGCGGGAAAATCCCTGGCTGTCGTGGTCACGCACGTCCGCACCCCGTTTGCAGGGTCGATCCACGTCCGCCACCTCGAAGCTCTTGCGGCTGCGGCCCGATCGCAGCCCGGCGGTAGGGTTGCGATCTGCGGCGACTTCAACACGCCGCCGTGGTCGGGCCCCCTTCGCGATTTCGCGGCCGACGCACATCTTCACGACGTCTACGGCGGCCATGCCTGGGCCGGATACAGCTGGCCGACGTGGAGCTCCATCCTGCGCGTCCCGCTGGACAACTGTTTTGTCGGCGGCAGCCTTGTCGTGACGAATCATCACGATGGGCCCGACGTGGGCTCGGACCACCGTCCGCTTGTGGTCGACCTCGGCGTCGCGCAATGACGACGTACGCTCACGCGCCCGCGGCATGGGACCGGCAGCGGCTCCTGTACGGCGATTGGAACTGGCTCGTGCGCGACGGGCTCGATGTCCTTCGGGCCGCGTTCATCGCCGGCACGATCGTGTTTGCCGTGCAGGGACGCTCGACCGCGGTTGCGCTGACGGCCGGTTGCATCGTGCTGCTGGTCGCGCGGGTGATCGACCTGCCGCGCTGGTTCGACTTCGGCCTGATCGTCGCCATGAGCCTGATCGCTTGGGGCACGGCGCTCAGCCTTTACGGCAGCTGGTTCTACTACGACAAAATCGTTCACGGGCTCTCGCCGGTTGGCTACGTGCCCGTTCTCTACATCGCGCTTGTGCGTCTCGGCGTCGTCCCCGACCCGGGCCGCGCGATCCGCGAGCATCGGGTCGCGCGAATCACCGGCATCTTCGTCATCACGCTCGCAGTAGGGATCGCGGTCGGCGCGGTGTACGAGAGCATCGAGTGGTTCGAGGACAAATTCCTCGGCGGCCACTTCGTCGGCGGGCTGTGGGACACCGAAACCGACCTCCTGTGCGATGAAGGCGGATCGTTGGTCGGGGCAACCTTCCTGACGGTGTGGGCGTTGCGCGGCTGGACGAGCCACCGCGTGACCGTCGTCCAGGTCCCGGGCCCGACGGCAACCCCGGTCGCGAGCGCCGCCGGGCGGCTAGAAGCCGGGCGCTCAATGTGGCACCGCAGCGTCGCAGGGGTGCCGCGTGTTGTGCAGGGTGCCGTCGGCGTCGCAGCCGGCGTTCTCTTGCTGGCATTGCCGACGCCGAGCCTTCGGACGAGCGGAATCATCGTAGGCGCCGCGCTGGTGGTGTTCGCAGCGGCGGAGCTCGTGGAGCTCGCGCGGCACCGCGAGCGCGCAAGGCGAGTCGAGCGCCTCATCGCAGTCGCCGCGCCGGCCGCCGCGGGCGCGCTCGTCCTCGCCTGGCCGACGATCTCGCAGCTCGCTCTCCTCTACACCGTCGGCGCCTCGGCCGTCGTTCTTGGAGTGACCGAGGCCGCCGCCGTTTCGCTGCCGGCACACAGCAGCCGCGAACGTTGGCTCGGCGCGATCTCGAGCATCGCCGCGTTCGGCTTCGGGATCGCGCTGCTGGCGCGGCCGGGAGCCACCCGCTCAGCCGTGATCAACCTGCTCGGCGTCTACCTCGTCGTCATCGGCTCGGTACTCCTTCTGCAGGCCGCGGAGGCGTGGCACCGGCGGCGGGCTGGTGGCTGAAGC
>JBKPTB010000165.1:0-11106 GCA_046735315.1 Actinomycetota bacterium | reverse complement strand
CTCGGCTGGGCCATGGCTGTTCTTGACAACTTGCGAGGACACAGCGCCGCACGCACCGTGCGCGGATGTCGTTGCGCGCCGCACTCGTCGCAGTTGCGCTCATCCTGCTCGCCATCGCGGTCTTCTCGCCGCACGGATCCTCGTCCAAAGGCCCGTACCACGCCGATGTCGAACGCACGCCGGGTGTGCTCAACCCGGACGTCGCCCAGGCGAACATCGACACGACCATCTGCAAGCAGGGCTGGACGAAGACGATCCGCCCGCCGACCTCGTACACAAATGATCTGAAACGGAAACAGATCCGTGAATACGCCGTCGGCGGTGCGCTCGACGACTACCAGGAGGACCACCTGATCAGCCTCGAGCTGGGCGGCCATCCGACCGATCCGCGCAACCTCTGGCCTGAGCCGTATCCGCGCGCCTCCGAAGTGGACTCGATCGAGAACGAGCTCAATGCCAAGGTCTGCTCGGGGCGACTGTCGCTCGAGCAGGCCCAGCTCCAGGAATCGGAGTTGAAACACAGGGACGGCTGAGCGACACTCGAGCCACGAGATCCGTTGCGACGATCGGGCGTTGGAGCACGCGCCATCCGTGGCGCGCCATCGCCGTCTGGCTCGCCTTCGTGGTGCTCGCCGTCGCAGCGATGGTGGCGACCGGGACGGAGACGTTGCAGAACGGCGCGGTCGGCGAATCGGGCCGCGGCTACAAGCTGCTCGACGCGAACAACCTCTGGCCGCCGCCGAACGAGCTGGCGTATCTCCACAGCAACAGGTTGACCGTCGGCGATCCGGCTTTCCGCGCGGCGATTCGCGACGTCGTCTCCCGGCTCCACGGCGAACAGGTCGAGATCAAGAGCCCGCTGGGACCCGACGGCAAGCAGTTCGTGGCACGCAACGGTCACTCCGCAGTCGTGGTCGTAGCCCTGACGGGCGCGTATGCCGAGCCGGTCCGCAACAAGATCCTCGCCGCTGCAGGAGCGCATCCCGGAGTGACGATTGAAGAGACGGGCGAGATCACCGCGAGCGACGCGAGGGACAAGTCCGTGAACGACGACCTCCAGCGCGCGGAGATCCTCTCGGTCCCAGTGACGTTGTTCGTGCTCCTGTTCGCGTTCGGGGCGGTCGTTGCGGCTGCTGTTCCGGTCCTGCTTGCCCTGACCGCCGTCGCCGCGGCATTCGGGCTCCTCGGACCGATCAGCCAGGCGGTTCCGATCGACGACAGCGTCCGCACGGTGCTCGTCCTGATCGGGATGGCGGTAGGTGTCGACTACGCGCTCTTCTACGTGATGCGATCGCGAGAGGAGCGCCGCCGCGGACGGCAGCCGCACGAGGCACTCGAGCGCACGATCAGGACATCGGGAAGGACGGTGATCATCTCCGGAACGACGGTGATCATCGCGATGGCCGCGATGTTCCTCATCCGGACGAAGGTCTTCGACAGCCTGGCGGTCGCCACCATCTCGGTCGTCGCCTGCGCCGTCGCCGGCTCCGTGACCGTTCTGCCGGGAGTGCTCGAGCTGCTCGGGCCCAAGATCGATCGTGGCCGGATCCCATTTCTCCCACATCTGCACACCGATCGAACGGACTCGAGATTCTGGTCGGCTGTGATCGGACGCGTGCTCCGGCGACCGGTCGTCTCCTGCGTGCTCGCAACCGCATTGCTCATCGGGCTCGCCATCCCGGCGCTCTGGCTGAAGGTCTCCACGCCGAGCGACAACACGCTCTCGCCGCAGAACATTCCGGCGCTGCGTGCGCTCGACGACATCCGCCGCGACTTTCCCGGTGCGGCAGAGCCGGCGAAACTCGTCGCCACCGTTCCGCCCGGACACGGCGGCGACCTTCGCCGTGAAGGTCGCCGCCTGGAGCAACTGGCGATCGCACGCGGAATCGCGCATAGACCGGTGATCGAAACCTCGAACGACGTTGGCACGGCCGCGGCCCTCTTCCTCCCTCTGACCGGAGCCGGGAACAACCAGAAGAGCAGGCAGGCGATCTCGATTCTTCGCAACGACCTGATCCCGCGGACGATCGGCCTGATTCCCGGAGCGAGCACGGCGGTGACCGGCGACGTCGCGGAGGACGTCGACTTCACGCGGCAACTGAAGCACGGGCTCCCGTTCGTGCTCGCCTTCGTCCTGCTGCTCGCGTTCGCACTCCTGCTCTATGCCTTCCGCTCGATCGTGGTCCCGCTGAAGGCGATCGTCCTCAACCTGCTTTCCGTCGGAGCAGCCTACGGCGTGCTCGTGCTCGTCTTCCAGCACCACTGGGCCGAGCCGCTGCTCGGCTTCACGTCGAACGGCGCGATCATCTCCTGGCTCCCGCTCTTCCTCTTCGTCGTCCTCTTCGGGCTCTCGATGGATTACCACGTGTTCATCCTCAGCCGGGTGCGGGAAGGCGTCGACTCCGGCATGTCCAGCGACGACGCGGTGCGCTACGGGATCACGGCCACGGCTGGGGTCGTCACGAGCGCTGCGCTGGTGATGTTCGGGGTCTTCTCGATCTTCGGCTCTCTGTCATCGCTGGACGTCAAGCAGGCCGGAGTCGGCCTCGCTGCAGCGGTGCTGATCGACGCGACGATCGTCCGCGCGGTTCTCCTCCCGGCATCGATGAAGCTACTCGGCGACTGGAACTGGTATCTGCCTCGGGCGCTCCAACGCCTCCCCCACAGGGAGCTCGAAAGTCCGCCGGCGCAAGATCCCGCCTAGCCCAGTACCGTCAGCCCCCGATGAGCACCGCCGTAGTGGATCGCTACGACCTGCGCGACGCGTCGATGTTCGCGCCACCACTTGCGCTCGCGGGCCTGACGACCTTCCTGTTTGCCCGGCTCCTTCCGGACGTCGGCGGCAAGCCGCTCCACGAAGACGAGGCCGTTGCGGGGCTCATCTCGGCGCGGCCGCTCGGCGATCTGCTGCATACGGTCGTGCTCGATCGGGGCGGTGCGCCGCTGCACTTCGTGCTCGCGCACTTCGCGCTATCCATTCACGGCAGCCCCGAGGCGCTTCGCTGGCTGTCGGTCGTGTTCGCACTGGCGACCGTTCCTCTGTGCTACGACCTCGCGCGCCGACTCGCCGGTCGCCTCGCGGGAGTGACCGCCGCGTCGCTCGCCGCCGCGTCGCAACTGCTCGCAATCTACGGAACGTTCGGGCGGATGTACTCCCTCTTTGCCTGCGCGAGCGCAGTAGCTGCCGTTCTCTTCGTTCGAGCTCTCGATCGACCCGACTCCCCAACGATCGTCACCGCGACAGCGGGGTCGCTCCTGCCGCTGGCCGTCCACCCCTTCGGCGTCTTCCCCTTTGCGGCCGAGGCGGCAGTCGCCTTGTGGCTCTGGCGCGGTCGTGATGTTCGTGCGGCTCTTCCAGCTCTCGCCGTCGGCCTGCTGGCGGTTCCATTGGTGCTGGCAGACCTCCGTCTCTCCGACCGCTACGCACCGGAGGCGGGCACGCAGTTGGACAGCGGAAGCTCCACGGCGGATGCCACGTTGCGGGCGATCGGAGGCGCTGCCGGCGGTCGCGGCGCGATGCTCGGACTGTTCGCCGCTCTCGCCGCGTTGGGCGCGGTCACCCTTTTCCGAAGACGACCTGCGTTCGCGGCATTCGCGTGTCTTGCACTTGTCGGACCGCCGGTCGCGCTGTCGCTGGCGAGTGCGACGGGCACGGTCACCGACCGGCTCGGTCCACGCCACCTGATCTTCATGCTTCCGCTCTGGATCGCGCTTGTCGCCATCGGCGTGGCGCGACTCGCCTCGTTGCTCCCTCTCAGAGCGCAGCTCGTTCCCGTCAGTGCGGTCGCAGCTGCTGCATTGCTCGCCCCTTCTGCAGTGTCGGAGCCGAGAACGATCGCGACGGGAGAGCCGAGCGCGGTCGCCGCACCGGCTTCGTGGCTGCGCGAGCACCTGGCGCGCGGCGACGTCCTCTATCCATACTCGCCCGTCTTCCTTGCCGCCTTACCGAAAGTCGCAGAAGCCCACAGTTACTCGCGCGAACCGGTAGCCCTGGCCCGCGCTGTCCGGAGGACGCACGAGGTCCCGGCGGTGTTCGTCTCCCTGCCGCTTCGTCGGCCGATTCCCGACGATGCCCTTGACGGACTGCGCGGAGCCGATGTCGTGGCGCACTCTTTTCCGTCCTGGCTGATCCTGGAAGCGCGAGGTCCCTATCGGGACGGACGCGGGGCGCTGGCGTCGGCCGCTTCCGCGCTCGGACGGGCTGCGCCCGTGATCGCCCCGAGCGCCCCGGCGGCTGAGGCATTTCTCCAGCAGCTCCGAGGCGCAGCGTGCGAGGCGCTGATCCGCCTGCGAACGTCCTGCGGCTAGGAGGGTTCCGGGCAATCGAGCAGCGCCCGATGGGGTCTAGACTCGTGGTTGTGCTGAAGCTCGTTGCAGTCGCTGCTGTGGCGGCGACGATCGCGGCGGGGGCTATGGCCGGAACGGCGTCTGCGCGCCCTGCAGGCGCGCAGTGTCTGCAGGTGCGCCCTTCGGTTCTGAAAACCCTCCGCCGCGGGCTACGCGCAGCTGTTCGCCCGCAACTGCGATCAGCGCGCGCCGTGAAGGCTCGAGGGACCTTTACGGGGTCGCCCTTGACCGCGAGGGGCGGCACCTACTTCATGTCGGCCAATCTCGGCACGAGAGGCATCGCTACCTGGGCCGCTAGCTTGTTCTTCTTGCGGGGCAAAGAAGGATCGCTCGGCCGGATATCGCTCTTCGCGGTGAGCAAGACCGCGCGAGCAGTTGCGGACCCAAATTCGGGCTTCGCTGCAGGCATCCTGCCGCCGAGCGTGCTCGCGGTGTGGGGCATCAAGAAGACGACGTACGGGTACGCGCAGTCGCGCGCTTGCGTGAAGTGACGCCGGGCTACTACTAGGCGGTGGCGAACTCGACCGACGGCACGTCACCCCAGAGCTCTTCGAGCCGGTAGTACGAACGCGCCTCGGGCGTGAAGACATGCAGGACGACGTCGAGATAGTCCGCGACGATCCACGACGCTTCGCGCTGGCCGTCCACGGAGCTCGGCAACAGGCGAATCTCGTGCTTCATCCCTCGGCTCACCTCGTCATAGATCGCCGCCGTCTGCCGCGGGTTCTGCCCCGTGCACAGCACGAGGTAGTCGGTATAGGAACAGACGGGCCGCATATCGAGAATGACCACGTCCTGCGCCAGCTTCTCCTGGGCGAGGCCGGCGATACGGCGTGCTTGTTCCAGAGTCGTCAGTGTGGCTTCAGATCCTTTTTGCGCTATGGGCCAAAGTGTAGCCAGGAGCCTGGCCGCTAGCCCTAGCGGTAGAGGCCGAGGCTCTCGATGCGCTCCGCGACGGCGGGAGGCACTAGCGTGTCGATCGGCTCGCCTCGCGAGACCCGATGTCGAATGTCTTGCGACGAGATCGGAACCGGCTCGATCTCGAACAACTCGACGCGATCCGGTCGCTCGAGCCGATCGAGCACGGGCCTCAGACGCTCCCGCGGATAGCCAGGCCGCGTCGCGACGCCGAGCCGCGCGAGCTCGAGCAGCGCATCGGGCTCTTTCCACGTCAAGAGCTCCGAGAACGCGTCTGCCCCGACGAGGAAGATCGGATCGCGCCAGCGGCCGGCCCGGAGCATGTCGACCGTACGCTCGTAGGGGTCGAGCTCGACGTCGTCGTCGGGAAAGGCGTCACGCGCGAGCCGCAACCTGGTCTCGGCGTCGAGCTGGACCTCCTTGTGCCCCGGCCGCACGGCGACCAGGACAACGAGTTCGTCGAGGTCGAAGTGTTGCCGCGCGCCGTCTGCCAGGGTGAGATGGCCGTAATGCGGCGGGTTGAAGGTTCCCCCGAGCAGACCGGTCACTGGATCTCGAGGACATCGCCGTCGACCTCGACCTCATCGCCTTTGCGAGCGCCGGCGGCCTTGAGCGCTGCAGCCAGCTCGTCTTCGTCCGTCGGCACGTCGCCGTGGATCCGGAAGCCACGGTCGGTCCTGAGGATTCGGAAGCGCCGGCCGCCGGGCCGCGGCCGGTAGACGAGGAAGTCGACGAGCCCATCCTCGTTCGCCGTCGCGGGGGCCTGGGCCGGACAGAGCTCGAAGAGCGCACGCTTCAGCTCGTCGATGCCGGCGCCCGTCGCACACGACACGTAGAAGACGCGCAGGATCCGCTGGTCGTCGACGGCGAACGCCGGCAGATCAGGTCGAAGGTCGATCTTGTTGAGGACGACGACCTGTGGCCGCTCGTCGAGCCGGGCCCCGTACGCTGCCAGCTCACGGTCGATCGTCTCGAAGCGTGCGGCGGCATCATCCTCAGCCGCGTCGATCACGTGCAGCAGGATGTTGGCCCGTTCGAGGTGGGCAAGGAACTCGTGCCCGAGGCCGACGCCCCGGCTCGCACCCTCGATCAACCCGGGAACGTCGGCAACAGTGAGCTGCCGTGAATGGTCCGGCGCGTCCACGGTGCCGAGAACGGGGGCGAGCGTCGTGAACGGGTACTCGGCGACCTTCGGCCTCGCGTTCGAGATTCGTGTGAGCAGCGACGACTTTCCCGCATTGGGCAGACCGACGAGGGCGGCGTCGGCGACGAGCTTGAGCCGCAACTCGAGTGTCGCCTCTTCGCCCGGAAGCCCGGTCTCCGCAAAACGGGGAGCGCGTCGAGTCGGTGTCGCGAAGCGTTTGTTGCCGCGGCCGGCGCTCCCTCCCCTCACGGCGATCACGCGCGCGCCCGGGGTCGCAAGATCGGCGATGAGTTGCCCGTCTTCGTCGAAGACCTGCGTGCCCACCGGCACCGCGAGCGTCACCGTCTCCCCGGTTGCGCCGTGCTTCAGCGCGCCGCGACCCGGTTCGCCGCTTCCCGCCTTGAACCGGCGCTTGGCACGAAACGCGGACAGGTCGCGGAGATCGGCGTCTGCCGCAAGGACGACGTCGCCGCCAGGGCCCCCGTCGCCGCCGTCGGGGCCACCCTTCGGGACATGCTTCTCGCGGCGGAAGTGCAGGCTGCCGTCGCCGCCGCGACCCGCCTGCACATGGATGCGGGCGCGGTCGTGGAACATGCTCGCCTAGTCCGTCGAGTCGGTGACTTCGACAAAGCGGCGCTCGCCGCTTTGCTTGTACGCAACCGTCCCGCCTCGCGTCGCGAAGATGGTGTCGTCGCGACCGATGCCGGTGCCGTCACCGGGGCGGAACTTCGTTCCGCGCTGGCGCACGAGGATCATTCCGGGCCTGACCGTCTGGCCCGAGAAGATCTTCACGCCGAGCATCTTCGGATTCGAGTCACGCCCGTTGCGTGAAGAGCCGAGTCCTTTTTTGTGAGCCATGGCTAGTTCTCCTGTTTTGCGGCGAGCGCGGACTCGAGTGCTGCGATCGCGCCCTTTCGGTTTGCATGCTCCCGCTCGAAGGCGAGAGCGGCCTCCAGTTGCTCGACCTTCCAGCGCTTCGACTTCTCGGTGATCTCGGCGACGGTGAAGTCCGCGTAGCCACGCGGCGGCTCGACTGTCGACGCTGCAGCTGCGCTGGCACTCGGCTGCGGCTCTGCTTTCGCCTTCGGGGCCGGTGCCTCCTGCTCCGCAGCCGCCGTCCGCTTCGCCGTAGCGCCAATGGACTGGATCTCGATCTGCGAGAGCCGGGCGCGGAATCCGGTCTGCCGACGGTAACCGCTCTTCGGACGGCGCTTGCCGATCCGCACCTTCTCGCCCAGCACGTGCCCGACCACCTTGGCCGTCACCTGCGTCCTCGGCGCCAGCGTCCCTTCGCCGTCGCCGCCGAGAAAGAGAACGTCAGGATGGAAGGTCTTTCCTTCGTCGGCCTTGAGCCTGTCGACGAGCAGCCGCTCGCCCTCGCGGACACGGTACTGCTTGCCGCCGAGTGAGATGATCGCGTATGAGGCCTTCGTGGCAGCCATGGCGTGAAAATGCGGGCGTTCGGCCCGCGAGCGCGTGAAGTGTAGCGGAGGCTAGTTTTCTGGAAGGTCGTCGTCCCATTCGGACATGGGGACGTATTCCCAGTCCGAAGTCTTCTCCTCCGTGGAGCTCTGTTCTTCGGCCGTGGGGCCGTCCGTCGAAGGCACGGCGGTCGCGGTCTTCTTCTTTCGGCCCCGCCCTCCGCGTGAGCCTCGCCGCGTCTTCTTCTTCGGCTTCGGCGGCTCGGCACCGTCCTCGGCCTGCTCCGGCGGCGGCGCAGGCGACTCGCCCAGTTCGGGGTCCGGGAGGTGAATCCGCGCGGCGGCGGCCGGCGGCGCGACGTCCTGCGGCTCGCCGCTGCCGTTATCGGCGGGGCTGGTCGCGGCGGCCGTCTTCTTCTTCCGGCCGCGGCCACCCCGCGTGCCACGCCGCGTCTTCTTCTTCTGCGCGGCCGCGGCGGGTTCGGCGTCGGCGGCGCCCTCGGCGGCGGCTGGCTCGCTGTCGGCTTCCGCTTCGAGCTCGGGCTCGGGTTCGGCTTCGGGCTCGGGCGCTTCGGGCTCAGGTTCGCCTTCGACCGGCTTGGCCTCGCCCTCGACAACCTTGGCTGCGGCACGGCGAGTGGGCTTCTCAGCCTCGCCCTCCGCAGTGATCGGAGACTCCGGCGGCGCAGAGCGAGTGACGAGGGTGGCGTAGGCGACTCCGTCGAGCACCCGTTCCACCTGGATCGTCACCTTCTTGCCGACCTGACGGGCCGCGTCCGCGACGGAGACGTCGAAACCGTCGACTTTCGCGACGCCGGCAGCCGGGTCGTGCAGACCGACCTCGACGAGCTTCACGTCGAGCTTCGCGCCCTCCTGGACCGGCGCCGGGGGCGCCAGCTCGTCGCGCTTGCCTTCGGCCAGGACGAGGAAGTGGTCGAGGTGCGTGTCCTCCTTCGGCTGGAGGTAGAAGCGTCGCCGCGTCTGCTTCTCG
Organism: Actinomycetota bacterium; assembly: GCA_046735315.1. Taxonomy (GTDB): domain Bacteria; phylum Actinomycetota; class Thermoleophilia; order Gaiellales; family Gaiellaceae; genus 3-1-20CM-4-69-9. Next base: position 2,285 of record JBKPTB010000165.1, on the reverse strand, counting down.
AGCTCCTCGAGTCTCGCCGCGCCGGGACCTATGAGGATCGACGCCACCTTCGCAGCGACCTCGACGCGGTACGCCTGGTGACGAGATCCGGCGGCGAGCGCGCGGAGGCGTCGCTCGATGTCGACTGCGGCCGACGTCTCCGAGAGCACGATCCCGTCCCCGCCGCAGGTCGGACACTTCTTGGTCATGACCTCGCGCGGACCGTCCGTGACGTTCTGCCGGGTCATCTCGACGAGGCCGAGCGGCGAGATCTCGACGACATACGTCTTCGTCCGGTCGCGCTCGAGCTCGCTCCGCAGCGCCTCCTCGACCGTGGCCCGGTTCTTCGGGTTGGCCATGTCGATGAAGTCGATGACGATGATCCCGCCGATGTCGCGCAGCCGCAGCTGGCGAACGACCTCCTTCACGGCCTCGAGGTTGTTCTTCGTGATCGTGTCCTCGAGACGAGCGCCCGAGGACTTCGACCGCGAGCCGACGAACCGCCCGGTGTTGACGTCGATGACGGTGAATGCCTCGGCGTAGTCGAAGATCAGGTAGCCGCCGGAAGGCAGATCGACCCTGCGGCTGAGCGTCGACTTGATCTCGGCGTCGACGCCGTAGGCCTCCATCAACGGTTGCTTCTCCTTGTACCGGACCACGCGCTCCACCATGTGCGGCGAGGTCTTCTTCAGATAGCCGACGATGCGCTTGAAGGCGCGCTCCTCGTCTACGAGCGCACGCTCGAAGTTCTCCGTGAACAGATCGCGCGTGACGCGGAGCGGAAGCTCGGCCTCCTGGTAGAGCAGAGTCGGCGGCGTTGCCTTCTTCGCACGTGTGTCGATCGACTTCCACAGCTTCTGAAGGAACAGAAGGTCGCGTTCGATGTCCTCGGCCGACGCGCCCTCCGCGGCCGTGCGCACGATCACCCCTCCACCCTTGAGGTCGAGGCCCTTCAACACGTCCTTGAGCCGTCCGCGCTCTTCGTCGTCGAGCCGTCGCGACACGCCGTAACCGTCACCGTTCGGCTGATAGACGACGAAGCGTCCGGGGAGGGAGATCTCGGTCGTGAGCCGTGCGCCCTTCGTCTTCATCGGGTCCTTCACGGCCTGCACCATGATCGTCTCGCCTCGGCTGATCAGATCCTGGATCTTCTTGCCGTGTCTCTTGCCCTCGAGCTCCGGGGTGACGATCTCGTCGACGTAGAGGAAGCCGTTCTTCTCGAGGCCGATCTCGATGAACGCTGCCTCCATTCCCGGCAGCACGTTGTCGACCGCGCCCAGGTAGATGTTCCCGGCGATCGATCGGCGCTCGGGGCGCTCGAGATACACCTCGGCGACGCGATCGTCTTCGAGGACGGCCACGCGCTGCTCGCCGACGTCTACGGAGACGAGCAGTTCCCGCTTTGCCTCCGGTAGCGGTGCGCGGCGAGGCGGTTCCCGGCGTCGACGCTGCGGTCGTTCCCGCTCGCGCCGTTGGGTCGCGGTCTTCCGCTCCGTCCTCGGCGTGCGCGCCGCCGTCTTCTGCTTCGAGGCCGGCGCCTCGGTCTTCGGCTCCGCAGCCGCGGTCTTCCGTGAGCGGCCGCGCCCGCCGCGACTTCCGCGGCGTCGCCTTGGCTTGGTGCTAGTGGATTGTCCCGCCGGCTCGGCGGGCTCGCTACTTACAGATTCAGGTGCTGTTGCGGGAGCGGCAGCCTCGACGGGCGCCTGCTCCTCGGACTTCTTTCTCGATCGAAACCAGCGCAAGAAAAATCTCCTTCATGCGCGCGCGCTGCAGCAACGCCGTCGGGGACGGCGGCGCGGAGCGTGCGCGGCAGGTTGTGATTGGCGGTGATGAACATCTCCAGACAGGGTACCAACAGGGCTTCCCGGAACCTCAGGCGGCTTGTCTGCTGTGAAAACGCCCCCTTTTCGCCTGGCGCCGGGCAGGAAGGATCGCTTCTGACGTCCGGCGGGGGTCCTAGGGTTTTCGGCATATCGGCGTAGAGGAGGTGAACTCGGGTGGCCGGACAGCGGGAGGCATACGAGCTGTTGTTGATCGAGGAGGCGGACGCCTGGTTCGAGTACCTGGAGACGACTCGGGCCCAGTCCGCTCTTCGCTACAAGGAGGTCGAGCCTTGGGCCTGGGCACGGCTATCGCAGCGGCTGCGGGCGATCAAGACTCGCCGGGCAAAGCTGAAGCCGGCCGCGGAGGCCGCCTAAAGGGTTCACTCAACGTCGTCGGGACCGAACCTGGATCGCCAGGAGAAGTCCCACGGCGAACAGGTTCGCGATCATCGACGAGCCGCCGACGCTGACGAACGGCAGCGG
>JBKPTB010000164.1:0-6388 GCA_046735315.1 Actinomycetota bacterium | reverse complement strand
TCCGCTCCTCGCCGCGTTCGGAGCAGGCCTCGCCTATCTCCGCAGCCGGGTCGACAGCGTCTACCCCGGCATGATCGTCCACGGACTCTTCAACGCGGTCGCGCTGGCCGTCGCTGTTTCGGCCTAACCGCGGCGGATATCCTCCGCGCGTGCGCCGCGGCCTTGTTTGCGCTGTCGCTCTTCTGATCCTCATTCCGGCCGCAAGCGCTGCCGCGCCTGCGGTGACGATTCAGGCGAGCCCCTCGGTCGGCCAGGCACCGCTCCTCGTCACCTTCACCGCGGCCGGCGATGCGAGCTCGTACCACTGGGACTTCGGCGACGGCGTCTCCGCCGACGGCGCGAGCGTCCAACACACGTATTCGGCCGGCCGCCGTACCGCAACGCTCACGGCCCGGTCGACCACCGGCGAAGCGTCGACTCAGACGACCATGATCAGCGCCTACGGCCTGACGCTCGCGGCACCCAACCCGGCCCGATACGGTCGACGTGTCGCCTTCCGCGGGGCTCTCGTCCCGGCAGAGGGCAACGTCGCCGTCTCGCTGGACGGACCTCGCGGCAAGGTCGCCACCGTGCGCACGAAGCCGAACGGGACGTACACGTTGGCTGCTCGGGTGCGCCAGCCTGGCGCCTACGTTGCAACGAGCGAGCGGGCCTCGTCAACACCTCTCGAGCTGAGGATCGCACCGAAGCTCGTCACCCACCTCGTCGGTAGCGGCGCACGGGGCAGCGCTTACTTTCTCACGGCGGACCTAACGCCCGCAGCGGCCGGCAAGCTTGCCGTGAAGATCACCCGCGGCATCGACGTCGTGCTCGACCGCACGTTCCAGAGCCGCGCCCGCGTCAGGCTCGACACCCGGAAACTGACGCGGTACGTGGTCCGCGTCGAGGCACTTCCCAGTGCCGGCTACTCGGGGATAACGCGCGTCCTCCGCGCAAACGTCGTCCTTCCACGGCTCGCCGAGGGCGCCCGGAATGTTGCAGTCGCGCAACTCGGGGACCAGCTACGCCGGTTGCACTACGCAGCACCGTATGGGCTGAGCTTCGACGGCCGCATGGTCGATGCGGTCTACGCCTTCCAGAAGGTGAACGGCCTTCCCCGAACCGGCGTCGTCGACGCCCGCGTCTGGCGAGCGCTGTCGAACCCCCGCGCCGCCCGCCCCCGTTTTGCGCTGCCTGGGTCTCACCTCGAGATCAACAAGGGCCTCCAGGTGCTGTACGTCGTGAAGAGCTCACGCGTCGGCTTGATCGTCCCGATCTCCACGGCGGGCATGCCCGGCACCTTTACCCCGGTCGGACGTTTCGCCGTCTACCGCAAGGTCGTCGGTTTCGATCCCAGCCCACTCGGGACGCTGTACGACCCGCTGTACTTCACCGGAGGCTATGCCATCCACGGGAATCCCTCGGTTCCGCCGTACCCTGCGAGCCATGGCTGCGTTCGCGTCCCGATGTGGGTCGCTCCGTACCTCTACCGGACGGTCCCGTACGGCGCGACGGTCTACGTGTATTAGCGCGGCGCTCGCCGCGCTCATCCTCGCAGGTTGTGCCGGCAAGACCCACACCGTCGGCTACACGGATCTCACACGCCAGACCGGGCCGCTCGAGTTCACCCGGATCACACGCGACGTGTACCGCACCCGCGCCGCACTCCTCGACGTCCTCGCGCGCAACAATCCCGGTCGGCGGCTCGAACTGCCGCGGATCGACTTCGCACACCGTGAGGCATACCTCGTCGCCGCCGGACCGCGTTCGAGCACCGGCTACGTCCTCGAGATCCTGAGCGTGATGGATACCGGCCCTCGGATCGTCGTCACGGTGCACGAACGTACACCGTCGCTCGCCGATCCGGTCGAGGCCCGAGTCACATACCCCTACCGCCTGATCACGCTCCCCCGAAGCGACAAGCCTGTCAAGCTGAAATGGCCAGGTCGACCGTGAACGACGACCCCCTCATCCGTCAACTCCGCCAGCAGATCTCCGACACCGACCGGGCGATCGTGGATTCGCTGAACGCGCGCCTGCGTCTCGTTGCGCGGCTCAAGAGCTACAAGGAATCGCGCGGGATCGGCTTCCTCGACCCGGAGCGGGAGGAGTGGATGCTGCAGTACCTCCAGCGCGCCAATCGCGGTCCGCTCTCGAGCGCGGGACTGCAGGAGCTGTTCGCGGAGATCCTCGACCTCACGAAGCGCGAGGTCGCCCGCGGCGAAGACTCGGGCTAGTGCCCCTTCCAGCACTGCATGCCGGCTTCTGGCCCGCGATCACACAGCGCCAGATTCCACGCTCGCCCTTAGCAAGGCTAACCAGCCTTGCTGCGGTTGAGTGCGGCCTCTGGCTTGGTGCTCGCGACCCAGAAACTCGGCGGCACTACTGGAAGAGGCACTAGTCGTCCTCGGGCTCGACGGCGAACTCGTCAGGTGTGACCTGGTCGAGGAACTGCTTGAACTCCGAGACCTTCGACTCGATCTCCTCCTCCGTGACTTCCTCGCCTTCGAACTCGATCGCCGACTCCTCGATCACATCGTCGGCCGCGAAGATCGGAGCATCTGCACGGATGGCGAGAGCGATCGCATCGGACGGGCGGGAATCGACGTCGATCTCCGAGCCGTCGAGCTGCACCGTGATCTGCGCGTAGAACGTGTTCTCGCGCAACTCGGTCACGGTGATACGCGTCACCTGCGCGCCGAGCTGCTCGAGCATGTCGGTGACGAGGTCGTGTGTCATCGGTCGCGGCGTCGTTGCGCTCTGCAGCTTCATGAGGATCGCCGCCGCTTCGGGATGTCCGATCCAGATCGGCAAGAACTTGTTTCCCTCGGCGGTCTTGAGGAGCACGATCGGCTGCTTTCCGACTAGATCGAAGCTCACCCCGTAGATCTGCATCTCCTGCATGGGCTCGCTCTGATGGTAGCTCAGGCGTGTTGCGCCGAAACCTCGTCAAGCGGCGCCGCGATCCGCTCGCCGGTCACGGCATCCTCGAGTTCGGCGCGTCGATTCGGCACGCTCATGGGTTCGAGCCCACGGAGTACGTAGGAACGACCTTCATAGGTAACGAGCTCTCCAATCTTCATGTGCCGCAGGCGAGGACAGGCGCCGCTTCCGACATCGGCAGTCAGATCAGGCGGCGGTATCCCTTAGTCGGAGCGTTCTTTGAGACGCCACTCGGCGACGTCCCGGATGCTCACAATGCCGATGGCCCGTTCGCCGGCCACGACGGGGATGTGGCGGAAGCCACGCTCGATCATCGTCTCGCCGGCTTCCTCGACCGACGCGTCCGCCGACATGGTGACGGGGTCGGGTGTCATCCACTCGCGGACGCGCGCCTCGCTGGAGTGCACCCGGCCTGCGACTGCGCGCATCAGGTCCCGCTCCGTGAAGATCCCGATCATCCGGCCGAAGTCTGAGACGACGACGGCACCGACCTCCGCGGCCGTCATCTTCTCTGCGGCTTCGCCGATCGTGTCCGACGGCTCGACCGTCAGCACGTCCTCGGTCATCACGTCGGCCAACGTAGCCATGCGCGCGAGCATAGGGCCGAACAGGAGCGTAGGCAAATTCCCTTTCAGAACTACCGCCCCACCCAGACCGTTCTCCGCGAGTGGCGGCTCAGCCGGCGCTCGCTTACCCACATCAGCTCGTAGGAGATCCGAAGAACATCATCATGGCGCGAAGCGCCGGATGTTCTTCGGTTGATGGGCGATCGTGGATTCGAACCACGGACCTCCGCCTTATCAGAGCGGCGCTCTAACCAACTGAGCTAATCGCCCGCGAGAGCGGCCCAGTGTAGCCGAGCCTCTTAGTGCAGAACTTCCGTGCGGACGAGATAGTCCTCGACGGCCAGCAGGAAGGTCGAGTCGTTGGCGAGCTCCTCGAGCGTCCCCTTCGTCTCGTCGTCCAGATCCTCGTCCTGCGCCAGCTCGGTCAGGAAGCTCCCCATGTGCCCGTCACGCGACATCGCCGCCATGCGGAGGAAGATCCGCCTCGCCTCATCGTCCTGCGAAATCGCCTCGAGCGACTCCATGTCGTTCAGCCACAGTCCGAGCATGTCACCCGTTGAACGTCCCGCAGGACGAACGGGATACGGCTAGTCCGCGGCCCGCTCCAACGCCTCGACGAGCTCGGCCAGCTCAGTCTCGTCTGCGAAGCCGATCTCCAGGCGGTTCGGCGTGACCCGGCTCGAGAAGCCGGTGATGCGGTCGGCGGCGGTCTTCGCCCTGGCGACGAGGGCCGGGTCGAGCCTCACCGACTGGCGGCGTTGCTTCGTCCTGGCGCCGGCCCAGCGCGCGGCGCGCTCGGCGGCCCGAACGGACATCCCCTTCTGGACGATCTTGCGCGCGAGCACCCGGCGGCCTTCGTGGTCTGGGACGGCGAGCACGGCACGGGCGTGGCCCTCGGTCAGCTGGCCGCGTTCGACCATCTTCAACACGTCTTCGGGAAGCTCGAGCAGCCGCACTCGGTTCGAGACCGCCGGCTTCGACTTGCCCACTCGCTCGGCGAGCTCTCCGAGCGACAAACCGAACTCGTCCAGCACGACTGCGAACGCGCGAGCTTCCTCGATCGGCGACAGGTCCTCGCGCGCGACATTCTCGACGAGGCCCAGCAGGAGCGTGTCGCGGTCGTCGGTCTCGCGGACAACGGCCGGGACCGTCTTGAGCTTCGCTTCGCGCGCCGCTCGCCAACGCCGTTCACCGGCGATCAACTCGTAGCCACCGGCCGTGCGCGGCCGGACGAGGACGGGCTGGACCACACCCTGGGCCCGGACCGAATCGGCGAGACCCGCTCCGGCGTCGCTGTCGAAGCGGCGACGCGGCTGCCGCGGATTCGGGTGGATCGCGTCGACGGGAAGCTCGGCGAGCTCCGTTGGGGTCGCTCCCCCGAGCAGAACCTCGAGCCCCCGGCCGAGGCCGCGTCTTTCAGGCGCGGTCGACAAGCTCCATCGCCACCTTCCAGTACGCGTCGGCGCCTCGCGACCGGCGGTCGTAGGCGATTGCAGGCAGGCCGTGGCTCGGCGCTTCGGCGAGGCGGACCGAACGAGGGACGGTCGTGGTGAATACGAGCTCGCCGAAGTGGCGGCGGACCTCCGCCTCGACATCGGCGGAGAGCCTCGTTCGACCGTCTACCATCGTCAGAAGCACACCGCCAACCGCGAGACGCGGGTTCAGCCTCGCCTTCACCAGGTTGACGGAGTGCACGAGTTGCGAAAGCCCCTCGAGCGCGTAGTACTCCGCCTGCACCGGGATCAACACGCGGTCGGCGGCGGCCAAGGCATTCACCGTCAGCGGACCGAACGAGGGCGGGCAGTCCAGAAAGACGTACGAGTACCTCTCGGTGCCGGATGCAAGCGCCTGGCGCAGATAGGTCTCACCGTCCGAGTGCTGCGTCAGCTCCACCGTCGCGCCTGCGAGCTCGGGTTTGGCCGGCACAAGGTGGAGGTTCGGAAACCGCGTTGGCTTCGCGAGCTCCTGCAGCGGCGCTCCGTCGAGAAGGTCGTAGGTCGAGGTCCCGTTGGCGCTTTCACCGAGCCCGGAGGTTGCGTTTGCCTGCGGATCGAGATCGACGACGAGAGCCTGCTCGCCGGCCTCTGCAAGACAAGCGGCGAGGTTGATCGCAGTCGTCGTCTTGCCGACGCCGCCCTTCTGGTTCGCCAGCGCATAGACCTTGGCCACGCTGCCAGCGTACTCAGCCCAACGGACGCTTACGCGCAACTCCGGTCCTCCGCGGAAACCCCTCTGGTGTGTCGCGCAGCTTGCGAAGGACGAGCAGTCCGTCGCGCTCGTCGGAGAGCTCGCCGCCCAGCTGCTCGGCCACCTTGGCAACTCGTCGTCGGTCCGCGGTCGGGCCCACCCAGAGGATGGTGGCGCCCCCTCGCGATACGAGCGGCAGACACCATTCCGCCGCAACGGGTGGCGGAGCAAGTGCTTTCGCAACGGCGACTCCGTAGACGTCGGTTTCCTGCTCCTCTGCCCGTCCCTGGACGACGGTCACATTCCGCGGCGCCCACGTGCGTAGGAAGTCGCACTTCCGTCCGTTCGCCTCGAGCAGCGTCACCTCGCGATCGGGCAGCGACGCAGCGAGCGGAATCCCGGGAACGCCGCCGCCCGACCCCACGTCGACGATCGGTCCCGGAAAGGACGCGACGAGCTCGGCTCCGCGCAACGAGTCGTCGAGGAGCGCGCGGCGCGCCTCCTCCGCGTCGGCGATCGAGGTCAACCCGGGCGTTTCGAGTAGAGCCTGGAGCCAGCGCCGAAGGCGTTCGTCCGCGTCTAGCAGCTCACGCGGGATGGACGACGACATAGCGGTTCGGCTCCGTGCCCTCGCTCGTCGTCTCCACACCGTCGAACTCCTTGAGCCTCACGTGAACGACCTTCCGCTCGACGGCGGTCATCGGCTCGAGCTC
>JBKPTB010000163.1:0-7710 GCA_046735315.1 Actinomycetota bacterium | reverse complement strand
GAACTCGCCAACGGAGTCAGTGGCCACTGGGAGAAAATGTATCCGGGCGCAAGACGGCCGCCTCGTCTCCGGTTTCTACCGAGGGCTAGACGCGGATCAGGAACCGCCACAGCTTGCGCGGGAGCCGGTACCGCAAGCGTTGGCTTTCCCGAAAGCGAATCGTGTAGTGCCGCAACTGCAGCATGCTCATCGGCGATCGCTTCCGATGATTGCTGTGCGCTCGTCGACTTGCAAGCGCGGGCACGTTGATCTTTCTCAACACGACGCTCCAGCGATACGGCAGGAGCTAACGCTCTGGCGGCACGATGCGCAACGCTGCTCGTTCGGGAGCGTCCACCTCGTCGATCTCACCCAGGTCGACCCAGAACGTCGTTCCCGTGCGTGGATCGCTGAGCTCGACCTGGGGCGGCCGCACGCTGGTCGGCGTGAAGCCGACAACTACACAGGTCCATCCGTCGTACGTGACGGAGTCTCCGATCAACATTTCCGAAATTCGCCTCCCCCGCGAGCCGTCTGTCTCTCAGCTTCGCCACGGCGGGGGTCCCGTCAACTCACCAAAGGTATGGGTTCGGGCACCGATGAACGGCCGTTGCGTCGCCGGTTGCAGCCGGCGACGGGACCAACGGCCGTCAGCGGTTTCTCGGTCGTTCCAGGCTTACAGAATCCCGCGGACGCGGTCGATCGCGCCTGAGATCGCCCCCGAGAGAAGCCCGAGCGCCACAACCACGCCGAGCGCAAGCACTGCCAGGACGACGCCGTACTCGGCCATCGTCTGACCCTCCTCGACCTGGAACCGGGCGCGGAGGTAATGGATCAGATCCGTGAACGAAGACATGGATTCACCTCCCTCCACAGCTCGGACGCGCGCCGCGGACGCGATAAAGGGAAGGGATGTGAGGGAGGGTGGAGTCGACTCGAAGCCGGCGAAGCTCGATCACGCAGTGGCGTCCTTCCTCTCGAGGCGCGCCGCGTCGCCTGACGGTCGATCTGATCCCATCATCGTCCGAGCGGACCGCCGGCGACATCCCTCGCCGGGGTTGTTTGCCCGGCCGCAGAGTGCCCTCGCACTCAAGGGCACCGGCCTGGCGACCGATCTGATGAGAGCCGGGCGGACCGTCGCGGGGAGAGGAACCAGCGGCAGGCCGCCCGGCATATGCGCGATACTTCGCGTGGCGTCGCTATCGGAGCTGGGCGACTACCTGCTCTGCGGCTCTCGGATGGATCTCTCCCCCCATCCCGAGACCGCCTCGTTGGTGACGCGATGCGGCCCGCGCAACCAGCGGGCCGCGTCTTAGCGCGCGCTCCGCACACAGAAGCACGGACGGCCCCCACTGGGGAGGTAGGGACCGCCCGAGCCCTTGCTTTGGACGCACCGCTGGCATTGGGTCGAGGGCTGCGGCACCCCACGACCTGTGCGTTAGCGATACATCACCCCTTGTTGTCGGCACGTAGGACCTACCTCTAAAGGGGCACCTCCCGGGATTCGCCCGCGAGGCCCGAAAAGCGGCTTTTCTCCATTGACAGCAGTAGACTTCGGCCCGGGATGCTTCGTCGGGGTGCGGCGGTTGCTGTCGTCTTTCTCATGTTCGCCGCGCCGGCGAGCGCGGGGACGCTCGGGCTCGCCGAGGTGCGGTCCTCCGACGGGACGCTGATCGGGAAGGCTGGGGCCGGTGCCTATGCGTATCCGGTGGACGGATCGATCCTGCGGATCGGCTCCTCGCGGGCCAACGCCGCCCGGGTGGAGCTGCGGAATGTGTCGATGTTCAACGGCCGCGTCACGGTCAGTCGTCTCGTCGTGCCGGCGCGCGGGCTTGCAGGCGCCCGGGTCGACGGCCTCGTCGTCGACGGCAAGAGCTACGTGGTCGGACCCAACGCGATCATCCCGCTCGCCGGAGGCAGCTACCTCGTCGCGCTGCAAGAGGCCGTCTCACCCGGGAGGACCGGGTCAGGCCTGGTCGCACTGCGTGCGTTCGTCTCGGACCCGTCGCTCGGTCTCGCACCAGGGACCCAGCTGCTCGTCGGCCTGGCCCGTGCCGCACAGCCGGATTCCGGGACGAGCCGCGCGGCTGCGGTGCTGGGGCTCCCTCAGCTCCCTGCGGCGCAAGCCTCCCTCGCCGGGGTCCCGATGTTCCTCGAATCGAGCGCACTACTGCCGACCCCGCCGAACACGCTCGGCGGACAAGCCGTCGCGCTTGCGTACCGTTTCCTCGGCGTCCCCTATGTCTGGGGAGGCGCAACACCGCTCGGCTTCGATTGCTCCGGTCTGACGATGTACGTGTACGGGCAGCTGGGGATCAAGCTCGGCCACTACACCGGCTTTCAGTACTACGCGGGCCGTCACGTCGCCCGAGACCAGCTCCAGCCCGGGGACCTGCTCTTCTTCCACGCCAATGCCGCCGGCGTGCCACAACACGAAGGCATGTACATCGGCAGCGGCTCGTTCATCCACGCGCCGCAGACGGGAGACGTCGTCAAGATCTCGAGCCTGTACGAGACCCGGTACGCGCTCGCGTACGTTGGCGCAGTCCGCCCCTATGCGGCCGGGGCAGCGTCGTCGCCGCTGCCGCCGTGGGCGGTCGCGTCCGGATAAAGAGCGTGCAGCACGGTGGACGCGTGGCCTGCGGGCTTGATTCCCATCATCGCCCGGGCGACGTTTCCCTCCGGATCGATGATGAACGTCGACCTGTTGATGCCCATGTACTTCTTGCCGTAGCTGCTCCGCTCGGACCAGACGCCGTAATCCTCGGCGACCTTATGGTCGGGATCGGCGAGCAGCGTGAACGGTAGGCCGTACTTCGTCTTGAACTTGCCGTGCGACGCGACGTCGTCGGGGCTCACCCCGAGCACTTCGGCGCCACGCTCCCGGAAGACGTCGTAAGCATCACGAAACTCGCATGCCTCGGTCGTGCAACCAGGCGTGTCGTCCTTGGGATAGAAGTAGAGGACGACGGGCCGTCCTCGAAAGTCCGACAGCCTCACCGTCTCTCCCGCATCGCTCTCGAGCTCGAAGTCGGGTGCAGGTCGGCCTTCCTCAATCACGGCGGATCCTCTCTGTAGGGTGCGCCCGCGATGCTAACGGGGCTACCCTGTTGGCAGTCGTGATTGCCCTTAGTTGCTGGATGACCGCCTGATGGGAAGGTTTCTCTCCGACCGGCCCACACTGCGAGGGTTCCTGATCATCGGGGTGATCGCACTGGTCGTGGTCGTCCTGAACCTCTACACCGCGGTGATCGCGATCGGGATGTTGCTGCGGATCGCGTTCTTCCTCGCCATCGCCTTCTTCGTCTACCTCATCTGGCGAGAACGACGTGACGAGATCGAGACCTGGTCGACGCGCGAGCGGGTGGTCTTCTACGGCTCGGCGCTGTTGATCGTCGCCGCGATCGGCATCTATTTCTGGCACGGGCTGCCCGGCTACGAGCAGCTCGGCTTCATCGGCGTGGTCGGCTGCGCCGCTTACGCGATGTTCCGCGTCTGGCGGGATCGCCATTCGTATCGGCACTAGCTCAGGCCGTTGCGGGCAGAGCGCCGTCGAGTCGGCGTAGGCCGATGGAACCAGCCGAGAAAGAGGCTCCCGGAGGCAATCAGCTCGGACAGTCGATACGCGCTTGAGACCAAATCGTCACTCAACCGGGGGTACCGCAAGCCGCGGTGTGACCGATTCGAAGTGGATGACGCTCAAGGTCCTTCTACGGCCGGCGCCTCACCTCGATCGCCACCCGGCACAGCACGCGATCCTCATCGGGGTCGGGGCCGCGCTCGCATTCGGTGCGGCGGTCGGAATCGCCTGGACGGCGGGCTTCGGGAGTGTCGTGCACGAGTTGCGTCACTTCAACCCGATCTGGTTGCCGGTCGCCTTCGGGATGGAGGTCGCGGCGTACTTCGGCTACGTCGTCGCGTACCGCGAGATTGCGCGAGTCGAGGGCGGGCCGCGCCTCGGGATCGGCCATGCAGGCGCGATCGTCGCCGCCGGCTTCGGCGCCTTCGTGATCCGCGGCGGCTTCGTGGTCGATCGGCAGGCCCTCGAGGCGGCCGGGCTAAAGCCGCGCGAGGCCCGCGTGCGGGTGCTCGGCCTGGGCGCGCTCGAGTATGCAGTGCTTGCCCCCGCCGCTGCACTCGCGGCAGTCATCCTCCTGGCCCGCGGCGCGACGCATCCGAGCCTCGGGTTCACGCTGCCGTGGGCGATCGCGGTGCCGCTCGGGTTCCTTGCCGCCTTCGCGGCACTCGCGTTCCGTAACAGGGTCGGCGACGACGGTGGCTGGCGAGCGGTGCTCAAGCATGGGCTCGACGCCGTCCAGATGCTCAAGAACCTCGCGTCGCAGGGCGCCGAGCATGGCGGGGCGTTCGTCGGCACGACGCTGTATTGGGTCGGCGACGTCGGCTGCCTGTGGGCGTGCTTGCAAGCCTTCCACGACTCGCCTGATCTCGCTGCGCTCATCATCGGATACGCGACGGGATATGCGCTGACGCGTCGAACGCTCCCGCTTGGAGGCGCGGGCTCGGTCGAGGCGCTCGTGTCGTTTGCCCTCGCCTGGACCGGCATCCCGCTGGCCAAGGCCGTTCTCGCCGTGTTCGCCTACCGCATCTTCAATCTGTGGTTGCCGCTCCTTCCGGCTGCGATCGGCCTCCGCCAGCTCAAGCGGTGGCGCGACGTGGCAGCGCAGGGCTAGAAGCTAGGCCTCGACTCGCGCCGCGGCGCCGTCCAGCGCATCCAGGGCGGCTCGGATGCTCACGTGCTGGCCCACGAAGATGGGCGTATCCCGCTCGGTGTAGCGCGACGCCTCGCTCTCCCGGAGCGTCAGCATCAGATGCATGAAGTCGGACGGCTCGTCGCATTCGAAGACGGTCATGAACTCCTGGTCGTCGATCCCAAACGAGTACGTCGTGTGGTTGTGAATCGTCGCAAACTCGGCCCCGACCCGCATGTGCTCGTCCATCGCGCGTTGGCGGTCGTCTGGTGAGAGCGCGTACCAGGCGCGAACCTTCACGAACGGATAGACGACGAGATAGGGCGACCCCTTCGGGAGGACGCGCCGGGGTCGGCGAGCCTTCGTGTACTCAGAGGCCTTGGTCGTTGCGAGGTAGGAGTACGGCGTCTCGAGCCAGCCGGCGAGCGGAGTTCCGTTGAGCGCCGCGCCGAGCTCGCCGAGATCCTCGTAGCGCTGCGTGATCTTCCAGAGGAAGAAGTCGGCGTCCGGCCGCACGCCCGTAACGGTGTAGGCGCGGAGCGCGTCGAAGCGCTGGGTCCAGTCCTCGACGACCTCGGCGAACGCATCCTTGCCGGCGGCCCGCTCCTCGACCGGGAGACGTCGCCAGGCCGGATCGACTCGGTAGAAGCTGTAGGCGACGTACTCCCCTTCCATGGCAAGGATGCTAGCCCGAGGAAGAGACCAGGACCCAGTTGCCGACCGCCCGGGAGCCCTTCTCCGCTGCGGCGAGCTCAGCGGGCGTTGCGAGCGACCAGCCGTCGTTGGCGGTGCCCACCGGCGGCTCGCCGCAGTCCACGGCACCGGACCGGATCTGGCTCATGGTCTGCTTGACGAAGGGTCGTGACGATTTCGGCGTGCCGTCGGCGTAGTAGACGCCCGACTGCCACCTGTTGTAGTCGGTCTCGTCGGTGACGTGGAAGATCAGGAAGCCGCGCACGGTCGGTTGGCACGCGGCCATCTGCAGCGCTTCGTGGTAGTAGGACGCCTGAACGCTTTCGGTGACCGGCTTCGTGGTCGCCGGCTCCCTGCCTTTGTAGAAACGCCGCTTGCCGTCGGGAATCTGGGAGTCGACTCCGTACTCGTCGTAGACGATCGGGAGGGTGGAGCCCTGCTGCGCGGTGCCGTCGAAGGCCTGCCCGAGCAGGGCAACCAGCTTGTCGTAGTCGGCAAGGCCGAGCGAGGTGCCGCTTGCGTGGGCGAACGTCGGCGGAGTGCTGGAGTTCTCGCCGTAGGGGTGGAAGGCGAAGCCGTCCATGATCGGCCGCTTGCGGCTCATGGCTCGATAGGCCGTCCCCATGTCCCTGATGAACGTCGTCGGTGAATGCGTGTCACGGCCCGTCCCCGGCCGGTCGATTCCGCGCGGTGAAACGGAACCGCCGTTGACGAAGACGCCCTTGTCGACCGCCTTCATGGCGTCATACGTCCGGGCGAGCAGCTGGACGTAGGCCGCGGCCGCAACGTCCTCGCCGGCCGAGCCGAACTGGGGCAGCCAGTAGCGGTTCAGGTTCGGCTCGTTGCCGATGATGTACTCGCGAATTCCCGGTACTTGGCGGACGAGGTCCGCAGCGAACCGCGCGAACTCCGTGCGCGCGGTTGCGGTGAGCGGAGTCGTGCTGCTACCGAAGTTCATGATCGTGGCGACGATGCGAATGTCGAGGAACTCGCCGGCCGCGCCGATGGACTGGAGGGCTGCCAACTCGTCCGCCGGGACCGTGCTCTCACCCGGCTTCCAGATCGCGGTGATCCGGATCGTGTCGAAACCAGCGGCCTTTGCGAGCTGCAGCTTGGCCATCGCGACGGCCGGATCGGCGTTCCGGCCCTCGTCCTCGGCGGCGCCCATGTACATGCGGTCGCTTGCGACGCCCCGCGCGGGCACGAGCAGGGCCGTCAGAAGACAGACGAACGCGATGAGGGATCGAAGCTTCGGCAAAGGGTTAAAGAGGGGGTGGGTCCAAACCTGGAATGTCTGGCCCCGAGCCAGTGTAGGAAGCCCGCCGGAAGGCGTCAACCTGGAACACAGGCGGACGAAGATCCCCCGTTCGGGGGAATAGATCCCGCCCGACAGCCCGATATTTGACACCAGTCAGGATCGTGTTGCCAAGGCTCTCGCCGCAGGGGGCCCCGGGAAGCTTGCCAACTTCCTACGATTCGGACTTTTCCAAGCGGCCCGGTCTCTCCACCCGGGCCGCTTCTCATTTCGGGGGTAGGGCTGTCCCGGTGGCGTCGGGGTCGAACACGTCCGCCAGGGCTAGGCTGGCTCGGTGGCTTCGAAGTTCGAAGAACAGCTGAGAACGATGCCGGCGCGGCCCGGGGTGTACCTCTTCCGGGACAAGGCCGGCGAGGTGCTGTACATCGGCAAGGCCAAGTCCCTGCGGCCTCGCGTCCGGTCCTACTTCCAGCAGAGCTCGGACACCCGCTCGTCGATCCAGCAGCTGCCGGACCGGGTCGAGGACATCGAGGTCATCGTCACCCAGAACGAGGTCGAGGCGCTCCACCTGGAGCAGAATCTGGTCAAGCGGCACCGGCCGCCCTTCAACGTCCGGCTCCGCGACGACAAGTCATTTCCGTACATCGCCGTGACCGTCGAGGATGAGTTCCCGCGCGTCATGTTCACCCGGGAACGGCACCGACGCGGGGTCGTCTATTTCGGTCCCTACGCAAACGCGAAGAAGGTTCGCGAGACGCTCGACGTGCTGAATCGGGTCTTTCCCTATCGGCCGTGCGAGGGCCCCAAGCCGGGGCGCCACTCGGGCATTCCCTGTCTCGATTACCACATCGATCGCTGCCTGGCTCCCTGCGTCGGCTACGTCTCCAAGGAGGACTATGGAGCGATCATCGATCAGGTGATCACGTTTCTGTCGGGAGACACCGAGCCGATCCAGCGCGAGCTCGAACGGAAGATGCGGGAGGCGGCTGCGGCGGAGCGCTTCGAAGAAGCTGCGCGGTACCGGAACCGCCTGCGAAGCGTCCAGCATCTCGCCGAGCGCCAGGCCGCCGATCG
>JBKPTB010000162.1:0-4795 GCA_046735315.1 Actinomycetota bacterium | reverse complement strand
ACGTATACACATACGAAAAACGAACCTGAATGTAAATTTCTCTGCAGGAATGCACAGGAACCGGCTAGAACGGGCATCTAGTTCGGCGTCCAGGCATGGTGCTCGCTGGCCCCCTCACCGCGCTCCTGCTGGTACTGGCTGCCCCTTCAGGCCAGGCTTCCGATGCCTCGGCGCTTCAGGCGGTTGCATCGTCGTGCGAAGGCGCAACGACGGCGGACGGCGACGGCCATTCGCGTGTCGAGGCCATGTATTGCGGAATCAACGTGGTGCGGCACATGTATCGGCTCGGTGCGGTACGCAGCAACGCGCCGCTGAATCGATCCGCTTTGCTCAAAGCAGACGCGGTCCGACGCTGCGGTTTCTCCCATACGCCGTGCGGCATGTCGTTCTCGCGAACGTTCCAGCGCGCGGGTTACGCTCCCGCCCGAGCCTTTGGGGAGAACCTCGCGTGGGGGCAGGCTGCGCTCGGCTCTCCCTTGAGCACACTCTCGATGTGGCTGCACTCACCACCACACCGCGCCAACCTGCTCGGACGCAACTGGCGCGATCTCGGCATTGCCTACGAGCGTGGACGCATGTTCGGTTATGACGGTGTATCGCTGTGGGTCATGCAGTTCGGACGGCGGCGCTAGGAACCTCTGCGCCACGCCAGGGTTTTCGCCTGACAGTCGCAAACAGCTAGACTGAGCCTGTGAGGCTTGCACTCGCGCAGATCAACCCCGTCGTCGGTGACCTCGACGGAAACCGCGAGCTGATCCTCGATCGCCTGGAGGAGGCCAGATCGAACTCCGCCGAGCTCATCCTCTTTCCCGAGCTCGCGGTCACCGGCTATCCCCCCGAGGACCTGCTGCTGCGGCCGGGTTTCATTCGCGCGGCCGAGAGCTCCGTCGAGCGGATCGCCCGCGAGTCGCGGGGCGTGACGCTACTCGTCGGTGCACCCCACTTCGATCGCGATCTCTACAACGCCTGCTTCGTCTGCGCCGGCGGCGAGATCAAGGCCGTGTACCGCAAGCGCTTCCTCCCGAACTACGGGGTGTTCGACGAGGACCGGTATTTTGCGCCGGGACGAGACCTGATCCTGCTCGAGCACGGCAAGACTCTCGTTGGGCCCACAGTGTGCGAGGACATGTGGCAGCCCGGACCGCCCGCGACCGATCTCGCGCTCGCCGGCGCCGAGCTGCTCGTGAACATTTCGGCCTCCCCTTTTTACGTCGGCCGCGACCGCGAACGTGAGGAGATGTTCGTTACGCGCGCGCGCGACAACTTTTGCTTCGTCGCCTTCTGCAACACCGTCGGGGGCCAGGACGAGCTCATCTTCGACGGCCACTCGTGCGTCATCGACGACGAAGGAACCGTCCTCGCTCGTGCACCCGGGTTCGAGGAAGCGCTTCTCGTCGTCGACATCGAGCCGAAGGAGGTCATCGGCCGCAGGCTGCGCGACGTTCGTAGGCGCGCGCTCGCACGTGAACGGACCGAGATTCCGCCCGTGGACGTCATCCACGTTGGTGCTCCCGGACCGTCCGGGAACGGACGCAAGGCAACCGGCGAAGTGGTGCCCTTCGTCGACGACCTCGAACAGATGCGACTGGCACTCGAGCTCGGGCTGCACGACTACGTGCGCAAGAACGGCTTCCAGGACGTCGTCGTGGGCGTGTCCGGCGGGATCGACTCTGCGGTCACCGCGGCGCTGGCTGCGGAGGCGCTCGGCCCGGAGCGAGTCCACTGCGTCTCGATGCCTTCGCGGTACTCCTCCGAGGAGACCCGCGCCGACGCTCGCCGGCTGGCGGAGAGCCTCGGTTGTCCCTTCATGGAGATCCCGATCGGTTCGATCGTGGACGCGTTCGGCGCGGCGCTCGCGGATGCGTTCGCCGGCCGCGAGCCCGACCTAACCGAGGAAAACGTCCAGGCTCGGGCGAGAGGCGTGCTGCTGATGGCGCTCTCCAACAAGTTCGGCTGGATGCTCGTCGCCACGGGGAACAAGTCAGAGCTCTCCGTTGGCTACGCGACCCTCTACGGCGACATGGCCGGAGGCTTCGCCTTGCTGAAGGACGTCTACAAGACCGACGTCTTCCGCCTGGCACGCCACCTCAACGAGCGCTACATGAACGAGCTCACCGGCAAAGCCGCCGAGCCCTCTTCACCGTCGCAAGCGACGCCTCAGCGAAACCTGATTCCGCAGTCCATCATCGAGCGCGCGCCCAGCGCAGAGCTACGCCACAACCAGCTCGACGAGGACTCGCTGCCTCCCTACCCGCAGCTGGACGAGGTGCTCGAGCAGTACGTCGAGCACGACCGGACGCTCGAGGAGCTCTCGACGGACGGCTTCGACCGCGACGTCGTCGAGCGCGCAGTG
Organism: Actinomycetota bacterium; assembly: GCA_046735315.1. GTDB lineage: Bacteria > Actinomycetota > Thermoleophilia > Gaiellales > Gaiellaceae > 3-1-20CM-4-69-9. Next base: position 2,442 of record JBKPTB010000162.1, on the reverse strand, counting down.
TCGATGATCGACCGCGCGGAGTACAAGCGCCGCCAGGCGCCGCCCGGCGTGAAGCTGCGGCCGAAGGCCTTCGGCCGCGACCGCAGGACTCCTATCACTAACCGCTGGCGCGGTTAGTGGTGGACGCCGCTCGCGCCGGCAAGTCGGCACGAGCTCTGATCGGCATCGCAAGCGATGCCTCGGCGCTGGCACGGTTAGTCCGCGACAGACGAGCCAGGTCTTCGAACCAACGGAGACGCTCCTGCCACGGCACAGCCGCGTTCGCGGGCGAAGTCGACGGAAGGACAAAGAGGCGCGTGTGGCCCAGTCGCCGCGGCTGCACGCCGAGCTGCGGCCGCTCGCCGAACGCCCCGCGGTAGGCCTCCTTCCCGACGAAACCGATCCAGCCCGGCATCAGCGTCTGCGCAAGCTTGTCCAGGCGTTCGGCCGCGCCCGCGAAGTCATGCTTGCGCAGATCTCCCGAACCGGGAGTGGTCCTTGACGCCGCGTTGGTCACGCCGATGCGGTACCGCAGCAGCTCGAACTGCTCCGCAGGCTCTAGGAGCCGGGGAGTGAAACCCGCAGCGTGCAGGAGACGCCAGAAGTCGTTCCGCGGATTCGCGAAGTGGACGCCCGCCGCAGCCGACACACGACCCGGGTTGATGCCGCAGAAGAGCACCCGCAGCCCGGGCTCGAGAACGTCGGGAATCGCCGACTCAGGCTGCTTCGGGCTCGGCGAGCGCCTCGGGGTCACGGTTGTCGAGGAACTCCTCGAACCGCCGCCGTAGGGCCTCGCCCTCGAGGATCACCGTGGGCCGCGGACGCGGCTCCAGTCGCACGACCTGGACGCCGCCCTCCCAGCCGCCGTAGCACCGGGCGTAGCACTCAGCCTCGCTGAGCGTCCTCAGTCGTCGCATGTCCCAACACTACGCCCCTCCCCGGACGATTCCTGCGGCCCGTCCGCTTAGATCCGCTCGAGAGGCGACATCGTCAGACCGTGGTCGGCGAGCTGCTGCCAGTAGTGCTCGGCCGCCTCGCGATGGCCCGACCAGACGATCGCGCGGCCGGCGTTGTGGATGCGGTCGGCGATCCGCAGACCCTGGTCGTAGGAGACCTCCGGCAAGGTCGATGCCAACGCCGCCGCCACACCCTGGAACGTGTTGTGGTTGTCGTTCAGCACGATGACGTTCCAGGGAGCACCGAGGCCCTTACCGGTCCCGCGGTCGATCCGCTCCTTGGTCGCAGGCGCCACAGTGCAATCGTAGTAACGTCTTCGACGGTGTCGACCGTCACCTTCGACGTCGAGGCGGTGCGTGCACGCTTCTCGGCGCTGCGTCAGCCCCTGGCCTTCTTCGATGGTCCCGGGGGCACTCAGGTGCCCGACGAGGTCATCGACGCCGTCTCGCGCTACTACCGGGAGGCCAACGCCAATGTCAGCGGGCCGTACGAGACGAGTCGCAGGACCGAGGCGCTCGTCCACCAGGCGCGCCTGACGGCGGCCCGATTCCTCGGCTCCAGTCCTGACGAGACGATGTTCGGCGCGAACATGACGACCCTCGCCTTTGCACTGACGCGAACGGCAGGCCGCGAGTGGAACGAGGGTGACGAGATCCTCGTCACGAAGCTCGACCACGACGCCAACGTCTCACCCTGGCTCGAGCTTGCGCACGACCGAGGGCTCGACGTCCGGTTCGTGGAGATCCATGACGACACCACCCTCGATCTCGAGGACCTCGAGCGCCAACTCGGCGATCGCACCCGGGTCGTCGCGTTCCCGGTCGCCTCGAACGCGGTCGGGACGCTGACCGACGTCCACCGGATCGTCCAGCTCGCCCACGAGGCGGGCGCGCTGGCGTGGGCGGACGCCGTGCACTACGGCCCGCACGGCCCGATCGACGTGGCCGACTGGGGCGTCGACGTCCTGATCTGCTCGCCGTACAAGTTCTTCGGCCCCCATCTCGGGGTTGCGTTCGGACGGGCCGAGCTGCTCGAGCGCTGGCGCCCGTACAAGGTCCGGCCCGCAGCGAACGTCCCGCTCGGCCACCGGTTCGAGACCGGCACGCTCCCGCACGAGCTCCTGGCCGGCTTCGTCGCGGCGGTCGACTACCTCGACTCGGTCGGCTGGGACGCCATTCGTGCACACGAGCGCGCTCTGGGCGAGCGGTTCCTCACCGGCCTCCCCGAGAGAGTGACGCTCTATGGGCTGCCGACGATGGAAGGGCGAGTTGCGACCTTCGCGTTCAACGTCGAAGGCGTGGGTACCCGCGACGCGGCAGTGCGCCTGGGCGACGCAGGCTTTGCCGTCTGGCAGGGCAACTACTACGCGGTCGAGGTGATGAAGCGCCTCGGTCTCGAAGAGGCCGGCGCGGTCCGCGCCGGCGTCGTCCACTACAACACCGCCGACGAGGTCGACGCGCTCCTGGCGGAGATGGCGGCCCTTTCGCAGTGAACCGGCAACCCGTC
>JBKPTB010000161.1:0-12600 GCA_046735315.1 Actinomycetota bacterium | reverse complement strand
AGGCGCGGCGAGCTCATTGCACGTGTGCACGACTGACGTCGGCGGGCGACGCACAGCCGAGTAGAGCGAGTCCGAGCTCGATCTCGTCGCGCAGCAGACGAAGCACATCGGCGACGCCCTCCTCGCCCGCCACTGCAAGACCCCACAGCATCGCCCGTCCGATCAGGACGGCCCTCGCGCCGAGTGCGAGCGCCTTGAGTACATCCGTGCCGCGCCGGACGCCGCCGTCGAGCAGAACCTCGGCGCGTCCGTCGACCGCGTAGACGACTTCCTCGAGTACGTCGAGACTCGCCGAGACTCCGTCGAGCTGACGGCCCCCGTGATTCGAGACGATCACGGCCGCCGCGCCGTGCTCGCACGCGAGCTTTGCGTCCTCAGCCGTGAGAATCCCCTTGACAACGACGGGTAGGCCGAAGCCCGCGAGCCATTCGAGATCGCGCCAGCTGACGGTCGCGTCGAAGTTGGCTGCGAAGAGATCGCCCTGCACGGTCAGGTGTTCCGGAATTGTGAACTCGACCCGGATGTCACGCTCGCGACGTCCGATGTACGGGACGTCGACCGTCAGGACGAGCGCCGAGTAGCCGTGCTCCACGGCTTGCGCGACCGCCGCCTCCGTAGTGGCTCGCTCCTTCCAGACGTAGACCTGGAACCAGCGCTCTCCTTCAGTCAGCTCTGACGGCGCGCAGGTCGCGGCCGAGGACAGACACATGATCGTTCCCGCTGCGGCCGCCGCCCTCGCGGTCGCCTCTTCGCCGTCGGGGTGCGCCATGCGCTGCAGCGCGAGCGGCGCGATCAATACCGGCAGCGCGATCTCGGTTCCGAGCACCGTCGTCGCGGTCGAGACGGTCCCGACGTCGACGAGAACGCGGGGTCGTAGCTTCCGCCGCTCGAACGCAGCGAGGTTGTCCCGCAACGTGACCTCGTCGCCGGCGCCGCCGGCGAAGTAGGCGTGTGCGTTGGCGTCGAGCTTCTCCTCGGCGAGCCGCTCGTAGTCCCAGACGTTGACGGGCGCTGTCACGCCGCCGAGCGTAACGCCTGCCCTCAAAAGGGAAACCCGCCTCGGATAGCCGCAGACGGGTTTCAGATTGCCGGGGTATGAGGGGGGAGCCGGCAAGCTCATTTTCGCGGCGGGGTGCCCCCTTTCCTCCCCCTGATGGGGGAATCCGGAGGCCGCGAGGGGAGTGGGCTATTCTGCGACAGCCGCGGAGAAGTGGCCGAGTGGCTGAAGGCGGCGCCCTGCTAAGGCGTTATGGGGGTGAATGCCTCCATCGAGGGTTCGAATCCCTCCTTCTCCGCTTCGCAGCACGGGAGAGGTGTCCGAGTGGCCTAAGGAGCGCGACTGGAAATCGCGTACGTGCTGAAAGGTGCGTCGCGGGTTCAAATCCCGCCCTCTCCGCCTCAGCACGGGGGAAACCACGTTTCCCCCGTGGGCCGCCTTCTTCGGACAGTATGACGGTGTCCCAACGACCGGTGTCAGACACCACCACCGCTGAGTCACGACTGTGTGACGAAAGCCTGCGCGATGCGACGACGCGGAGTGCGATCGTCTGCGGTTCTCGCGGTCTCAAGCCACGTGACGTTGTCCCGAAAGCCGTGTCAGACACCGTCGCCTCTTCGTCACGAGTCTGTGACGGCGATGTGACGGCTCTAGGGGATGTCGTCTTCCGGAGATTCGAGCACGGCCGTGAAGATCACGAGCCCCAGACACGTTGCGGCGGCACCAGCCGCGATGGTCAACGCCACGACGACCCGCACCAGGTTGGACGGGAAGACCGACAGCACGACGCCGTGGAGGAACACGGGCAGCTTGCTGAGGCCGACTGCGACTCCGAGCAAGCCCAGCGCCCCACCGGCGATCGCACGGGTGTCGGGCCTCCCGCGCACGATGACGAGGAGGCCGACCAGCGCGAAGACGAGCTCGTTCGCAGCTTCGACCCACTTTCCCTCGGAGGCATAGGAGTCGAGAGCGAATCCGGCGCCGGTGACGACCATGCCCACTGCCGCCGCCAGACCAAACGCGACGGCACCGACGTGCACCCCGCGCAGCGGGCGGACCACAAGCAGAAACGCCGTGACGACCAGAAACGGCAGACCGAGCGCAATCCAGGGCCACACCGGCGGTGCGTCCACCCGCCAGACCTCGCCCTCCAGGCGGGCCCAACGCCCGTCGACGACCAGCGGAATCGTCCAACGCCTGCGGTCGACGCCGGGGACCAACGCACGCACGCGAGCGTCGTGCCAGACGAGGGAACGCCTGTGCTCGACAACCCCAGCGCCCCTCGCCGTCGGAGACGTCTTGCTCACGGCAGCACCCGACTCCCCGATGCGAATGAACGGCTCGCCGAGGTAACCAAGGACGACCACGGTTCGCACCGTGCCGGCAGTGAGCCGCACCGCGAGATCGCTCTCGAGGATCCGCGCGGCAACTCCCGGGGGCGTACCGACGACGTCTGCGCGGTAGTCGACGGCGATGACGCCAGAGCGAATGTGGGCGCCGGCCGCCTCCGGCGCCGCGAGTGCGACTAGCACGACCAGGAGAACGCTCGCCCAGAGCCGAGCAGACGTGACGGGTCCTCTCACTTCGGTTGGACGCGTGTCATCGAGCTAACGGGCGACAATACGAGCCACACGCTGTCCAGCGGACCCCCCTAGCTCAACGGGAAGTCCTCCGGAGTGACGTCCGCGGCGATCTCGTAGACGACTTCGACGTCGTGAGCGCCGAACGCGGCGGCGTGCTCTCGCAGCCTCTCCTCACTCGGCGCCTCGTAGACGCAGTACGTCGTCACCGCTCCTGCGTCATCGACGATGACGTGGCTGTGGTCCCAGCGAACGTCCGGGAAGTGCTCGATGGCGATCTCCTTCGAGCGACGATTCACGGCAGGCATCTCGTCCTCTCGCACGTGAAACCGTCTCTTGACGAGAAACTTCCGCATGGGTTTCAGGCTACTCGAGTCCGCGCGGTGTAAGACTTCGCGACGTGGGCTCCGTCGTTCTGGCGGTAGCGATCTTCAGTGGGATCTGCGGTGTAGCCTTCGCGGCGCTCTTCGAGGTGGATGCGATCAGCGCAAACCCCTCGGCGAACGTCGGCATGGTCAGCCTCGGTGCCGCTGCAACCGCTGTGCTCTCTGGGTTTGCGACGCGACGCCGCTGGCGCGCCGCCCGCGAAGGGATGTTCGTGGGCCTGGCGACACTCGGCGGATGGTTCCTCCTCGTCTACGCCCTCGGCCGCTGACCGCGGTAGGAGGCTCTCGCCGCAGGTTTCTCTGCCCCCAACTCTTGGGATGACCTCGCGGACGAGTCGGCTGGAAAGCGGAGGGGGAGGGATTTGAACCCTCGTCGGACCCAAGAGCCCGAAACGGTTTTCGAGACCGCCGCATTCGACCGCTCTGCCACCCCTCCGAAGGGACGCACAGGGTACCGGGCGCTGCCCGCGGTCGCCTCTACGTGACGGTGATGTTCTGCTTCATCCCGGCCGCCTCGTGGCCGGGCACGGTGCAGTAGAGCTCGTACGTCCCGGGCTTCAACGTCACGGTCAACTCCGCGCCGCCACCGGCCTGGATCAGCTTCGTCTTCTCACCCGTCTGCTTGATCGCCAGGTCGTGCGGGATCTTGCCGTCGTTCTTCGCCTGGAACGTGATCTTCCCCGCCTTGAAGGTGGTCGATGCGAGGGTGATCTTGAACTCCGTCTCGCTCACCGCGACCTTTGTCGCTTGCGGCGTGGCCGGCGTTGCCGTCGTCGTCTTACCGGCCGTCGTCGTCTTACCGGCCGTCGTCGATGTCGCCGGCGGCGGAGCCGCAGGCTGGTTCCCAGACGAAGTGACCGTGATGTTCTGCCTCATGCCCGCCGCCTCGTGGCCGGGCACGGTGCAGTAGAGCTCGTACGTGCCGGGCTTGAGGGTGACAGTCAGCGTCGCGCTCCCACCCGGCTGGATCAGCTTCGTCTTCTGCGCCGTCTGTTTGATCGCGAGGTCGTGCGCGATCTTGCCGACGTTCTTCGCCTCGAAGGTGATCTGCCCGGCTTTGAAGGTGGTCGTGGGAGTGACGATCTTGAACTCGCTCTCGTCGACCACAACCGCGTTCCCCGTAGGCGCGGCCGAGGTCGTGGTCTCAGGCGCCGCTGCCTCCGCCTTCTTTGACTCGGCCCCGAACGTCTCGACCGCCGCCAGCATCCCGAAGAAGAACACGAACGCGACCACGACGAACGCCAGCAGCCCTCGCCCCGGGTAGTCCGGCCGGAGCCGCGGAAACAGGAACGACGACGCCAGCGCGAAGGTGATGAACGCGGCTGCGGTGACCCCGAGCCCGACCTCGTGTCCCGTTGACAGGGCGAGCGGCACGCGCCGATCTTACGCGAGCAACCTCCGCTCCAGCCTGGTTCGGTACACGCGCGCACCCCAAATGCCGAGTGCCACCAGCACGATCAGGGGGCTGAGCACGATGAGCAGGAAAAGCACGATCGCCCCGGCTGCCGCGAGGAAGGACGCCGCGTCCCGCGCTGCTCGCTCGATCCTCCCGGCGGTGTGCTTCTTCGTCACCCCGACGGCCTTCTGAGTCGTCAGCGTCAGCGAGATCCGGGACAGGCTCGCCGTGCGAAGCGTCGCCTTGCCGGCGCTCGTGACACGAGCGAGGTTGCGCCGCGCCTCGTCGAGCTGCAGCTGGAGGCGAAGGCGAACGTCCGTGGGAAGCGAGCCCTTCAGCGCCTCCGTCGCGCGCGCGATGAACAGCTTCAACTGCAAGATGCGGGCTCGTTGGCGCTGGACGACCTGATTGAGGTCGCGGATCGAGAGGTGACGCTCGACAACAGTCCCCAATCCGGAGAGCTGCATCAGCGCGTCCTGCACGTGTGTGACCGGAACACGCAGCACGAGATCCGCCTCGCCGGGCTGGCCCCCAGTTGTCGACTGCTCCACGGAGGCGACGTAGCCGCCATACGAGCGGACCACGCGCATCGCCTCGTTCGTCTGGTCGGTCAGACCCTGGAGATCCTTCACGCGAACGGTCATCCACGCCTCGTAGTCCTGATACCGGCTCGGCGTAGGCCCCGGCAGTCCGAGATCCTGCGGAGACTGCAGAGCGCCGCCGGCGACACCACGTTCGACCCCCGTGCTCGGATTCCGTCCGTTCACGGACGTGAGCGTCTCGCGGTGCGAGCTCGAGCTCACGACTCCGTGAACCACGGCAGCCACAAGGACAGCCAGCACGCAGACGGGAGCCAGGACGAGCACTGACCGGCGCACCGGGATCGATCGCAGCTGATCCCACCCCGATGGCTTCTTCCCGGGTTCGCCGAGCGCACGAAGGCGCTCACGCAGCTCCGCGGGTGCCGCCGTCGGGAGAGCGCGCAGGTCGCGTACGAGCCCCTCGAACTCGCGCTCGAAGTCGGCGGTCTCAGTCGCTGGCATCGCTCATCATCTCCTCGAGTCGTTTCAGTGCCCGGCTCAGGCGGGTCGAGCACGCGGTCGTGCTGATTCCGAGAAGGCGGGCCACGGCCGGCCCGTCGAGCTCGAGCAGGACGCGCAAAGCGACCACCTCGCGGTCGCTCGGCGAGAGCCGCGCAAGCGCGGACTCGAGCGCACCCGGGCCGAGCGCAGGCTCTTCGCGGTCCGGCAGCTGGCGCGCATACCGATCCTCGCGCCGGCGGCGACGCTCCTCAGAGCGGAAGTGGTCGAGCGCGGTGCCGCGCGCGATCCTGCAGAGCCAAACCCGCGGAGTCCCGCGCCGGGGATCGAACCGCCGCCAGAGGCGAAACGCCTTTTCGAAGGTCTCCCCGGTCAGGTCTTCGGCGACGACACGGTTCCCAGTCAAGAACAAGAGATACCGGTGGACCGCGTCGAGCTCGGCCTCTGCGACCGACGCAAACGTCGGCCTGTCGACCCGGAGGCCGGGCCACGAGGTCGTCACCGCGTTCACGGCTCTCATACGCCGCCGCGAGGCCGGATCGTCACACGTGGATCCTTAGCAGGGGCCGGCGACCGTGGGCCCAGCCGGGCCGACGAAGTGCTGCAGCGAACCGCCCACGCCCGCCTGAAGGCAGTACGTCGTTGCATCCGCTCGCACGAGGATCACACCGAACGAGGGCGGCAGGACGGCGCCGGCGTACGTCGCGTGCTCCGCGCGATAGGCCTCGAGCTCCGTTCCGGCCTGCGTGAAGTTGATCCCGCCCACCGCGGAAATTCCTTCGCTTTCCGCGCGCTGTGCAGTCTTCGAGGTCGGGCCGTTCTGACCCAGGTTCATGGCCATCAGGACGGCGACCACTGCCAGCGAGCAGAGCACCACGACAAGACCGAATCCGCGACTCACCCCGCCGTTATCGGGACGCTCGGTGTCGTCCTTGAGAAAAGCAACGGGCGCGCCGTGACGCGCCCGCCGCTCACGCTACTGCTCGGACCAGCTCGCGTCCCCCGCCCAGCTCGCTCCTTCGGCCCAGCTCGCGACGATCCCGACCGCGGCCTGGACGACCGGAGCCGGAGCGACCGCAGGAGCCGGTGCCGGTGCCGGAGCTGCCTTCGATGGGGCTGCGGCAACAGGACTCGCCGCGATCGCCGCGATCGCCGCCGCGACGGCGAGCATCACCGTTCCCCTCTTTCCAAATGCAATCCTCACCATGTTCCCTTCCCTCTCGTGCACGGACGACTGTGCACACCGCAGTGAATACCTACCTCCGAGCCCACCTTGGTCGCGGAGATGGTGCGGTGCGTCCCCCTTCAGGGGGAGGCGCCAACGCGATTCACTCGTTCGAGGCATCGTCCCGTCCAGCGCGTGAAATGAGTTGCAAGAAAGCTCGCGGCACGGCATCTTCGATGGTGCAACACCTTCCATGGGCAGAGCCCCGGCGACAGGCCGCAAGCCGCCGGGGCTTTCTTTTGGACCGAAGCTCAGGGCCTGGTGAAGGGGTTCAGAACGTGACTGAAGGCCCAGGTGTCCTGGTCGATCCCGGAGCAGTTGTTCGAGCCGGTGCTCCCAGGACAACCGCCGTTGTCACGCTGAACCGCCCAGATCGAGAGCGTGTTGAATCCATTGTCTCGGGCGAAGGCGTAGACGCTCTGAGCATCGGCCACGGAGGTGCTCTCCGTGCGCCGCGGATAGTCGTCGAGCCCGGGCATCAACGTGACCCCGACCATTGCGGCGCGTTGCGCGGCGGTCTTGCTCGGATAGAGCGTCGCGAGCTGCCCGAGCAGGCCGTTTCCAGCACCGATAGCAGCCCCGCCCATGTCGGTCGTGACCCGATCGTAGTAGTCGAAGGCCATGATGTTGACGACGTCGACGTTCGTGCCGTTGCCGATCGCGTTCTGCAACACAGCGACTCCTGAAGGCTCGAGCCCGGAGACGGACGTCGGCAGCGTGTAGCTCACCTGGAACGGACGGCCTTGCGCCTGTGCCCAGGCTTGCACCATCTTCAGCGCCTTGTTCCGCCGGTCGATGCCGTCCGGTCTGTTCAGCGACCGGCCCTCGACATCCATGTCCAGCCTTGCGACGTCGTACTTGGTGATGACGGCTTCGTAGGCGGAAGCAATCGCGCCGACGTCGTTGCACGAGTCAGCGATCTCCGTTCCTCCCTGGTCCGCACTCCACCCTCCGAAGGAGGGGATGACGTCGCCGCCCATGGCTCGTAGCGTCCCGATGTCAGAGAGGTAACGGCCGGCGGAAACGAGATCGGTCCTGCTCCCGTTCCAGCCGAGCGTGCAGGAGGTCTTCGAAAGCGTCTCGAGGAACGCCAGCGTGAAATACCGCGAGCCGGACTGTTGCGCGATCGTGCTGATGCCGTCCGCCGTCCAGGTTTCGAAGTACGGCGCGTACACGTGGGCCGGCAGCGCCGTCGCAGCGCCTGCTGCGGATGTCGCGCTTCCGGCGACGAGCGTCACGCAGACGGCGACGAGACAGGCGCGGAGACGTCCTACGGACATGATCTCTCTCCTTTGGGCGAAGTCCGGACGCATCGTCTCACGTCTGTGTCGCGAATGCGTGCCAACTTCGTAACCCACCCTTTCGCTTCAACGCGCGTGAACGCTACTAGGGAACGAGGAGATCCCTTTACCGATTGGAGCGCAATGGCCCGGATCCGCTTTCTCGTCTCACTCATCCTCGCCGCCGCGGTGCTCACCGCATCGTCGGCCCAGAGCGCAACGTCTGGTCTCGTCGTCAGTCAGGTGTACGCAGGCGGCGGAAATACGGGTGCGAGCTACACGAACGACTTCGTCGAGCTCTTCAACCCGGGGACGGCCGCAATCGACCTCACCGGTTGGACTGTCCAATACGCATCAGCGGCCTCTACGACGTGGCAGGCGACCGCCCTCTCGGGCTCGATTCCTTCGGGCCGCTATTACTTGATGCAGCTCGCTTCTGCCGCGGCGATCGGCGCACCGCTGCCGGCGCCCGACGCTACTGGGACGACGAACCTCGCCGTCTCCGGCGGCAAGGTGGCTCTCGTGCGCGGCAGCGCCGCTTTGGCATGCGGGGCCTCGCCCGGAAGTTGCTCGTCGAGCCCACTCCTCGCAGATTTCGTCGGCTATGGCTCGGCGGCCGACTACGAGGGCGCGGGCGCCGCTGGGGCGCTGAGCAGCACGACGGCGGCGGTCCGCGCGGGTGCAGGTTGCACGGACACCGGCGACAACTCGACGGACTTCGCCGAAGCGGCACCCACGCCGCGGAACTCCGCCACGGCTTCCCATGGTTGTACCGTTGCACCTCCACCCAGCGGCGGCGCGTCGCAAAGCGGCGCGGTGGATATCGAGATCCAGCCCCTGCTCTCGATTTCGCTCGAGCGTCCGTCGGTCAGCTTCGGCAGTGCTGCTTCGGGCGGCACTCCGTCGCCGATCTCCGAGGCAGTCACCGTCGTGAGCAACAACGCGACGGGCTACGCCCTCACCGTGCACAGGACGGCGTTCGCACCGGCAGACCTGCCGCTCGCGATCTCCGCGGCCTCCGCACCGAACGGAGGGCAGCTCGGCGGCGGCCTCGGCGGTGGCGCGAAGGTCTCGATCCCCATCGCTCCGGCCGCGGACCTCCTCGTCGGTACGACCGCGGCAGCGAGCGCAGGCGCGGGAGACGTCTGGCCGACGAGCCTTGGTTTCGCAGGGCCGCTCCCGGTGGTCGCTCCCGGTCGGTACACCGCGACCGTCACCCTCACGGTGATCGGACGGTGAGGCCTGCCGCCGCCGCGCTGGCGGTCGCGCCGGCGTTGCTCGTGCTCGTGCCCGCGGCCGCCACCGCGGGCGCGGGCACTGGGCGAAGTCCGGTTTCCCTCGCGGCCGCGCCTGCGCGAGTCACCATCGCCGGTTCGGGCCGAGCGGCGATTCAGGTGTCGAACTCGGGTAGCCGTCGCGTCGAGATCAACGTGAGAAAAGCGGGGTTCGCCCTCGATCTTCGTGGCCGGCCGAGAATCGTCCGCCGCGCCCGAGTCGGCGGTCCGGCCGCATCGTGGCTGACGGTCCGCCCACGGTCGCTTGTGCTCCGACCGCGAGCGAAAGCCTCGCTGACGATCTCGGCGAGCGTCCCTCGTCGCGCTCGCCCCGGAGATCACAGCGCGCTGGTGGTGCTGACGACGCGCCCGATCCGCGGCGCACGTGTTTCGGTGCGAATGCGCCTTGGTGTGGTCGTCGTCGTTCGTGCACCGGGACGTACATCGCACCAGCTCGAGCTACGCCGACTACGTGTTCGACGGACACGTTCGGCCCGTATGTTGGAGCTCTTCGTTGCGAACCGAGGCAACGTCTCGGAGGTGCTGCAACGCGGGCGCGTTGACATTGCCCTGCGTCGCGGGGAAACGGTCTTCGCGAGGCTGCGGCCTCCCGCCCGTGAGCTGCTACCGCAGACGATCGGCATAGTGCAGGCGCGCTATGCGGGGCGAATGCGAGGCCGAACGACGGCCCTCGTCGAGCTGTCAGACGGGCCCGGAGGACGAGTGCTACGGCGCGCGTTCCGCATCCGGCTGTGAGCGAAGCGCCTTCAAGCGACAGCGGCTCGGGGTTGCTCAACCGTACTCAGACCAAGCCACGAAGCAAGGTCTTCGAACTCGAGCTGAACAGCCTTGCTGATTGTGCGTGTGAACTTCACGTCCTCGTGGATCGCGTGCACTCGCAAGAAGGAAGCCTTGTGGTCGGCGATGGCGTCGACCTTCCCGATCAGGCGGTCGCCGTGGAGCACCGGCAGGGCGAAGTAGCCCCAGCGGCGCTTGGCCGCAGGCTTGTACATCTCGAGCGTGTACTCGAAGTCGAACAGCTCCTGAGCGCGGTTCCGGTCGTGGACGAGGCGGTCGAACGGCGACAGCAGCGCCGTACGCCCCTCGAAGTCCTCGCCGAGCGCGGCGGGATCGACACGCCACTCGCCCTTCGTGCCCTGGACCACGGCCGGCTCGCCGGCCTCGCCGACGTCGGCCGGCTCGACCGGCATCGCGGCGGCCTTCTTCCGGGCAATGCCGAGCGAGGCGAGTCGCCGCTCGTTCTTGGCCCCGTGCGCCTCCTCCGCCGACGGGACGACGACCTCGGGCGGGTAGACGCGCTCGGGCAGGTCCCACAGCCGGTCCCGCCCGACGCGGCCCGCGATCGCGACCTCGCCGCGCATCATGAGGCACTCCAGCATCTGCGTGACGTTCCGGTTGTTGGTCCATCCGGTCGATGCCCATGGGACGACGCAGGTGTCGGGGATGTCCCGTGAGGTCAACGGCCCGGAGCTGCCGAGCAGGTCCAGAATGTCGCGCCGGAACGAGTCGTTGTCGCGAATCCAGATGCGGGTTCTCTCGTAGCTGGGCCAGTCGGCCGCGCCGGCGAGGTAGAGGCCCAGGTCGCTCATCGGCCGCACGAGCGCGTTGTGCTCGAACAGCGTGCGGTCCTGCTCGAGGGCCTGTCTGAGGTGCTCCGGCCGGTACGCCGACCCGAGACGGCTCCAGGCGACCAGATCCGCGCTGGGCGCGATGGCCGCGGTCGGGTCGATCTGCAGCAGGGTCAGTTGCTGCACGACCGTGAGCAGATCGGTCGGCCGCGGCGCGTCGAGCAACTGCGCGCGCACCGCGATGCGTCGGGCCTGCGTCTTGGTGAGCCGGTGGACGGACACGACTCGAACCCTGCCCTAAGAACTGCGTGCCGCGCAATTGTCGACTCCGAATGGTGAGGTGGGCGCATCTGGGATCGAACCCAAGGGACCTCACGCGGGTGAAGCGCGAAGCGGTGTCAGCGCAGCAACACGATGCACTCCGAGCCCGCATCACTCCTGCCTTGAGCTAGGGGCGACGCAGGGCAGCGTCTAGGAGGACACCATGAGCGAGAACACCAGCGAGAACACTGTTCAGGTCGCGCTCGACGGAAGCGTGCTCCTTGTCCATCGCGACGATGTTGTTCGCGACAGCGGCGGCAAGGTGAGTGGCGTCCGTCCGCGAGGTCATTGCAACGGATCGGAGGCGAGGGCACCGAAGGTTTGCGCTCGGCCGAGAACGAGCCTTCCGGTGCGTAGGCAGAGAGGAGCCCGAGTGACTTGCCCCGTCGGGAGGAAGCTTTGCCGTCAGCCTCTCGGCGCCGAGCGGCTCGGGCTTTGTGGGTGAGACGCAGGCCCAGAGGAGGGCTTGCGGTCAGCCGAGCGCGGATTTAGAGCAGCTCCTGGGCAGCTCCTTGTCAGCCGGGAAGTTGTGACACTCGCCCGAGCAGAGTTATGAGGTAGCCGATGCGCAAGAGATAGGCGCCTGTTCCGCGTACGGCTAGGTTGGCGCGAACGCGTACCTGAGTGACACGCGGATCTCCCGTGCCGAACTCGAGATTGAAGCCGTTAACAGCGAAGGCAGCATTCGGATCAGGGCCGTCGTTGGCGATTGAGTTCAGGCTCACATAAGGCGCCCACTGATCGATGTGAAGCGCATGCTTCTGCGGGAGTTAGTGGCGACAGCCGTTCGTTTATGAACCGCTCGAGCCAGCGCAGCGCCGATCGCTCGTATCGCTCAGGGTCGGTCTTCGCCAGCTGCTCGCACAACAAACGTCAGCGAGCGAGAGTCCGCCCATCTTCCTAGCGGCCATCTCCGCTGCCTGAACGTGACGGCGAGTGATCGCCCGGTGAAAGCGTCCGCGTGCCGTGCCCTGGCTTGTCATCGCAATTGCCGCTGGGGCGACGGCTCTACGCGAGCTGAACGGCTCGGGTCCTAGGCCAAACGACGTACGACGTTGCACGACAAATGGCCGAAGAAATGAAAGCACGGGAGGGCTACGGTTTCTCCGATCCGCAGATTGAAGGCCGGAAACGACGAGTGGCGGAGTCGGGGGACCCCGCCCTCTCGCGCCGGTCGAAGACGGATCGTCAATGAGAGGGGAGCGGCCCGGGTGGAGAGACCGGGCCGCTCAGTTGCTAGGAAGAGGGCCGCGTTAGAGCTTTGTGGCGAGCTTCGCGCGGTGGGAGGGGACTGCGACGAACCCGTTCCCAGAGGTTCCCCTGTTGTCTTTTCATCGGCGCCCGGGGACCTCTGTTAACCCCCTTTACGGATGGGCGCACCTGGGATCGAACCAGGGACCTCCCGCGTGTGAAGCGGGCGCTCTCCCGCTGAGCTATGCGCCCGGGAGAAAACCGCGGCGCCTGGAAGGAATGCTTAGCGCTGCTGCCTCCCGGCCCTGACGCGGTTCACAC
>JBKPTB010000160.1:0-58140 GCA_046735315.1 Actinomycetota bacterium | reverse complement strand
CCGACGCCGCGGCCGACTTCGAGATCGTCGAGAAGGAGGGGAACGTCGTCCTCGTCGAGGCGAAGGCTCTGAAGGGAGGCGACTTGCGCGATCTGTCCGATCGTGTTCGCCAGCAGGAGAAAGCGGCAGGAGTGATCGTCGGCTCTGTCGACGACGGCCGCGCCTACCTCGTCGTCAACCTCGATGAGTCGCTCGTCGACCGCGGCCTCGACGCGGTCCAGCTCGTCCGCGATCTCGGGCGCCACATCGGCGGCGGGGGCGGTGGGCGGCCGACTCTGGCCGAGGCCGGAGGCAAGAACCCAGAGGGCCTGCGCGATGCGCTCGCCGCCGGAAAGAAAGCGATCGCCGAAGCCCTGACGTGAAGGTGCTTGCTCTCGATTACGGCCGGGCCCGCACCGGGGTCGCGGTGTCGGACCCGACGGGGACGATCGCCCGGCCGCTCGGCGTGGTCGAGGCGGCGGACCGAGACGGCCTCGCGCAGCTGGCGGCTCTCATCGAGGAGCACGAGGTGGAGCGCGTCGTCGTCGGTCTTCCGCTGACGTTGCGGGGCGAACGCGGCGAGCAGGCGCGAGAGACCGAAACGTTCGTCGAAGCGCTGGCCGCCGTCAGCAGCGCTCCCGTCGTGACCTTCGACGAGCGGTTCACCACCGACCTCGCGGAGCAATGGCCCGCCGATGCTCCCGAGGATGCCAGGGCCGCGGCCCATCTTCTCTCCAGCTACCTCGCGTGGGCGAGCAACGCCCCGGCGTAATGCCGCCGCGGTCCGGAAGGCCGCCGCGCGCTCCGAATCCGCGACACGTCGCGATCCGCCGCGCGCTCGCTCTTTGCCTGCTGGTCCTGATCCTCGGCGGGCTCGGTTGGCTCGCCGTTGCCGCGATCGGAGGCGGAGACAACACGGCGCGCACGCAACAGCAGTCCACTCTCTCGAACAACCTCGTCTACCGCACGGTCACGCGGACGACGGCGACGGGCACTGTGGAAACTGTCATCGCGATGCCAAAGCCTTTCCACGTCGTGTTTCCGGAGGGCTTCACGCGCAAGCAGATGGCGGAGAGGGTCGGCGCCGTCGCCAAGATCGCCGAGCGCAAGCGAAAGGGGACGGTCCGGCTGACGCGCGCCGCTTACATCGCGGCGACGCGAAAGCCCCGTGTGCCTCCCTGCTTCCACAACCACGTTCGGACGATCGAGGGCTTCCTCTTCCCGGCCACGTACGAGTTCTTCCCGCAGACCACCTCCGCCCAGCTGGCGCAAAGCCAGCTCGATGCGTTCTGCCAGAACTGGAGCCAAGTCGATCTCGGCTATGCGCGCTCGAAGAACCTCACTCCCTACGACGTGCTGATCATCGCGTCGATGGTTGAGAAGGAGACACTCTCGCCGGACGAGCGTCAGCTCGTCTCGGCAGTGATCTACAACCGGCTTCATCTGCGCATGAAGCTCGGCATCGACGCCACGCTGCGCTACGGCCTCGACATTCCGCCGACGGAGTCGATTCACGAATCCCAGCTGGAGAGCAACTCTCCGTACAACACGCGCAAGCATGTCGGCCTCCCTCCGACGCCGATCGCTAGCCCGGGGCTCGCATCGATGCAGGCCGCCGCACATCCGGCGAAGGTGAAGTACCTCTATTTCGTTCGCAAGCCTGACAAGAAGCACCATTTCTTCACGGTGAGCTACGCGGCCTTCCGACACTACGCGGACACGCACGGGTACGGCGGGCCGTGATCTCGGGCGAGACGCGGCTCGTCGGATTGATCCGCGGTCCGCTCGTGCCCTCGCTCTCGCCTCGCATGCAGAACGCGGCGTTTGCCGCTCGCGGGCTCGACTGGGCGTACGTCCCGCTGTCCGTCCGCCCTGAGGAGCTGGAGGCTGCGCTGCGAGGACTCGTCGCGTTGCAATTCGTCGGTGCAAACGTCACCACGCCGCACAAGGTCGCGGCCGCGAAGCTGGTCGAGACCGACCAGCCTTCGGTGAACACACTCGTGATCCGCGAAGGCCGCATCCACGGCTCGTCGACGGATCCCGCGATCCTGCGGAGTCTCGAGTTCAGTCGAGCGGCGATCGTCGGGGACGGCGGCGTCGCGGCGGCCTTCGCGGCCGCGCTTCCCGACGCGCTGCGCTTCTCGCGGCGCGAAACGTGGCCACCCGATGTCAGGGAAGCCGATCTCGTCATCAATGCGACCTCGGAGCGCGACCTCGTGCTCGTCGAGCTGCAGGCGGGACAGACGCTCGTCGATCTGCCATACCCGCTGACTGCGACCGGACACGCGGCCAAGGAGGCCGGTGCTGACGTCGTGGACGGTTTGGAGGTTCTGGTCGCGCAGGGAGCGGCGTCGTTCGAGCTCTGGACCGGGATCCCGGCGCCCGTCGACGTGATGCGCGCCGCAGTACGCTCCGCGTGATGGCTCTCGAGCTCGTAACGGCGGGCGAGTCGCACGGGCCGGCCCTCGTCGCAATTCTCTCCGGACTTCCGGCAGGTCTCAGGCTCGACAAGGGCTTGATCGACGCCGACCTCCACCGTCGTCAGCAGGGTTACGGCCGCAGTCCACGCCAGCAGATCGAGCGGGACGAGGTCGAGGTGCTCGCGGGCCTTCGGCACGGGCGTACCCTCGGCACGCCGCTTGCGCTCCTTGTCCGCAACCGCGACCACGAGAACTGGTCGTGGGGCATGAGCCCCTGGCCGCCGACGGGCGAGCCGACGGGCAAGGGGACGAAGCCGGTCACGCTGCCCCGCCCAGGACATGCCGACCTTGCGGGCGCGCTGAAATACGGCCTCACAGACGTGCGTGACGCGCTCGAGCGTGCGAGCGCTCGACATACCGCAGTCGTCGTTGCAGCCGGGTCGGTGGCGAAGGCGCTGCTGGCCGAGATCGCGGTGCGCGTGGAAGGGCGCGTGCTCACCGATGACCTCGAAAGCCGAGTGGACGCGGCGCGCGCGGATCGCGACACCATCGGCGGTGTCGTCGAGGTCCGCGCACACGGAGTTCCTCCGGGTCTCGGGTCGTACGCCACCAAGGAGCAACGCCTCGACGCACGCCTTGCCGCGTCGTTGATGGGAACCCAGGCGGTCAAGGGGGTGGAGATCGGCGACGGCTTCGACTTGGCGTCGCGGCGGGGGTCGGAGGCGCACGACGAGATCCTGCGAGACGAACGCGGTCTCTACCGGGAGACAAATCACGCCGGCGGCATCGAGGGCGGGGTGTCGAACGGCGAGCCGATCGTCGTCCGAGCCGCGATGAAGCCGCTGCCGACCTTGATGAGACCGCTGGCGTCAGTCGATCTGCAGAGCGGCGAGCCGGCGCAGGCACTCGTCGAGCGCAGCGACACTGCAGCGGTCGAGGCGCTCGCAGTCGTCGCGGAAGCCTGCGTCGCAATCGAGCTCGCGCGTGCTTCGCGGGAGAAGTTCGGCGGCGACGCCCTCGACGATTTCGTCTCCGCGCAGCGCGCGTACCTGGAGCGGATCGACTGGTCGCCGAGGTAGGGGCGCTCCAGCGGCACCTCGCGCTCGTGGGCTTCATGGGCGCGGGGAAGTCGACGATCGGCGAGGAGGCCGCGCGACTCAGTGAACGGCCGTTCGTCGACCTCGACCGCGAGATCGAGCGGCGGCACGGGCCGATCAGGGAGCTCTTCGAGCGCAGCGAGCCGGACTTCCGGCAGGTGGAAGAGCAGCTCGCGGCGGAGGCGCTCTCGGCAGCGGTGCCCGCGGTGATCGCGCTCGGTGGAGGCGCGGTCCTCTCGGAGCAGACGCGCAGGTTGCTGCGCGAGCGCGCGTTCACGGTATGGGTCGACGTCGACATCGGCGAGGCGTGGAAGCGCGTTCGCGGCGGCGATCGTCCACTTGCGCGCGACGAATCCTCGTTCAGGCGTCTGTTCGACGCGGAGCGGCGGCCTCTGTACGAGGACGTCTCGAACGCGGTCGCCTCGACCGTCGAAGACGCGCTGCTCGCCGCGCTCCAGATTCGCGTCGGTCGGGGCGAGTTGGCCGCGCTGCGTCCGCCTGAGCCCACGGCCGTGATCGCCGACGAGTATGTGCTCGATCTCCATCCGCTCGCGTTCGAGCCCCACGAAGTCCATCGCGTGCCACGCGGTGAGGCGGCGAAGACGCCGGCCGTGCTCCAACGTTTGTGGCGCGACCTCGAGCTGGGACGCGACGGAACGGTCCTCGCCTACGGCGGCGGCACGACCACCGACGTCTCGGGGCTCACCGCCGCGACGTATCTGCGAGGCGTCCGCTGGATCGCGGTGCCGACGACCTTGCTCGGCCAGGTGGATGCCGGCATCGGAGGCAAGACCGCGATCGACCTGCCGGCGGGCAAGAACCTCGTCGGCGCCTTTCACTATCCCGCCGCCGTCGTGTCCGACCCCGACGTACTGGTCACCCTCACCGACGCGGACCGGCGTGAGGGACTGGCGGAGGTCGTCAAGACGGGTCTGCTGGTCGGACGCCCGCTCTGGGAGCTCGACGACGAGGCGATGATCCGCGCTGCCGCATCGTTCAAGGCGGCGGTCTGCCTCGGAGACCCCTTCGACCGTGGCCGCAGGGCGATCCTCAACCTCGGGCACACCTTTGCGCACGCGCTGGAGGCGGCCGCCGGCTACGAAGGTCTGGCGCACGGCAGCGCCGTGGCGCTCGGATTGCTCGCTGCCCTTCGCCTCTCCGGGCGGTCGACCGACGTCGTCGACGAGGTGCTCGGACCGAGGCCAGTGGCGGTCGACCGAGAACGCGCCTGGACCACACTCGGGCGCGACAAGAAGCGAGGGCTCGTCCTTCTCGGCGAGGACGGTCCGCAATGGGACGTCCAGCTCCCAGACGTAGAGGTTCGCCGGGCGCTGGACGAGTTGATCGCAGACTAGAGTGCCCCGATGCAAGTCGTCGTCCTGAACGGGGCAAACCTGGATGTTGTCGCTCGGCGCGACCCGGCGCTCTACGGCGGCATCTCGCTTTCGGAGCTCGAGACACGGATCTACGAATGGGCGTCGGAGCTCGGCTGCCACGTCCGCTGCCGGCAGACGAACCACGAGGGGGAGTACATCGACTGGTGTCACGACGCACTCGACTGGGCTGACGGAGTCGTCGCGAACCCCGGCGCATGGACGCACTACAGCTACGCGATCAGAGACGCACTCGAGCTCTTCGAGGTGCCGATCGTCGAGGTGCACCTCTCGGACATCGAACACCGCGAAGACTGGCGACGCTCGTCGGTGATCGCGGACCTGGCCGCGAAGCGCGTCCTGGGCAAGGGCCCGAACGGCTACCGCGAGGCGCTCGGATTCATCGTCGAACGGGCCGGAACCTCAGCGTGAGCGAACGCGTGCGGCGCCTGCAGGAGTCGCTCGAAGAACCACTGCTCGTCACCAACCCCATCAACGTTCTCTATCTCGTCGGCTTCAAGAGCTCGAATGCGGCCCTCCTCGTCGGCGCCGACGACGTGCAGTTGTTCTCCGACTTCCGGTACGCGGAGGCAGCCCGCGCCGTGGAGGGCGTTCGCTTCCAGGAGACGAAGCGCGGGCTGCTCGAAGATCTCGCCGAGCGGCTGTCCGGTCCGGTTGGATTCGAGGCCGACGCCGTCTCGTACAGCGGTTTCGAGACGTTGCGGGCCGGTTCGGTCGAGCTCCGGCCCCGGCGCGGCAAGGTCGAGGCGTTGAGGGCAGCGAAGGACGAGCGCGAGCTCGCCGCGCTGAAGGAGGCCTGCGAGATCGCCGACCGCGTCTTCGAACGGTTGGCGGAGGAGCGCTTCGTCGGACGCACCGAGCGCGAGGTCGCGTGGACGATCGAGCAACTGTTCCACGAGGAAGGCGCCGAGACCGTCGCCTTCAACACGATCGTCGCATCCGGACCCAACTCGGCCCGGCCGCATGGGCGAGCAACCGACCGCGAGATCCGCCGGCGTGAGACGGTGATCGTCGACACCGGCTGCACCATCGGGGGCTATGTCTCCGACTACACGCGCACCTTCGCAACGGGCCCCCTCGACGAAGACGTCCGCGACGCTTACGTCGTCGTGGCAACCGCTCAGCAGGCCGGACTCGACGCGGTCGGGCCCGGTGTGACCGGGTTCGATGCAGACGCTGCTGCTCGGCTCGTCGTCGAGGATAGCCCCTTCGCAGGGCTGTTCGGCCACGGCCTCGGGCATGGCCTCGGTCTCGAGGTTCACGAGGCGCCTCGCCTGTCCACGGAGTCATCCGACACGCTAGCGCCGGGCAACGTGGTCACGGTCGAGCCGGGCCTCTACCTCGAAGGACGGGCCGGTATCCGGATCGAGGACGACGTGGTGGTCACCGACGACGGAATCGACAACTACACGAGCGTCCGCAAGGACCTGATCGACGTCGACTAGCCTGTAGCCGCGGATGGCCGAAACCGTCAACACGAATCAGTTCAAGAACGGGATGCACATCGAGCTCGACGGCTCGTACTGGCGGATCGTCGAGTTCCAGCACGTCAAGCCCGGCAAGGGCGGAGCGTTCGTGCGCACGAAGCTCAAAGGTCTCGACACGGGCGCGGTCGTCGAGAGGACGTTTCGCGCGGGCGAGAAGTTTCCGCGAGTACGCACGGAGACGAAGGACATGCAGTACCTCTACGACGCGGGGGACGAGGTCGTCTTCATGGACCAGAACAGCTATGAGCAGACGACCTTGCCGCGCGCAACCGTCGAAGACGCACTCGACTTCATGCAGCCCTCGAGCACAGTGCAGATGATGCTCGTCAACGGTGTCCCGTCGGGAGTGCAGCTGCCGGCCTCGGTGGAGCTCACGGTCTCAGAGACCGAGCCCGGTGTGAAAGGCGACACCGTCTCGAACGTGACCAAGCCCGCAACGCTGGAGACCGGCGCCGTCGTCCAGGTCCCGCTGTTCGTGAACACGGGCGAGCGCATCAAGGTCGACCCGCGCGAGAAGCGCTACATCTCGCGAGCCTGATCACCCGACGTCTCAACCCGTCTGCACCACGTGGAGGTACTTCCTGGCGCAGGGTGCACACATATACTCGTGCCATCGGGCTGCTGGACGAGATCAAGCGTTTGCTCACCGGCGCGAAGGATGACGCCGAGACCCATGCCGAGGGTGGGGAGCCTGTGGCCACTCCGCCGGGCGAGGAAGAGCGCGAGACGTCGACGAACGCCCAGATGATGGGGTCGAGCGACGAGCCCTGGTCCGGCAACGACTGAGTAAGGGGGGCCTGGACTCTAGCCCCAGCAATCTCCCGCGCCTAGGACAGCGCGCGGTCGAGTGCGGCGCGCCCGTCGGTGAGCACGGGCTCGCCGTGCGAGACGAGCACCAGGTCGACCGGAAGCCTTTTGAGCCGCTTCCTGAGCTCAGGCTTGAGGGTGTTCTCGGCCCACTCCTGCTCGCCCTTCGGAAACCAGAGGACGGGCAACTCCAGGCCTCCGTCCTGCCCGATGAGGAGGTCGCCTGCAACCAGCGCGCGATGTGGTTCGACGTAGAAGAGCGCCTCGACCCAATCGCCGCCGTGGACGAGCTCCGCCCGCACTCCTTCCGGAAGCTCCCCTTTTTGTTCCGGCCGCCAGAGGGTGGCTCCATAGCGATCGAGGACCGCCGCGACGCTGCGCTCGTGCCAGTGCACCGTCAGCAGCACGTACACCGGCCGCGCCAGCTGCTCGACGTCCCGGTCGAGGGCTGACCAGAATCGCTGGTCCTCGTCGGCCGGGACGAGCGGGTCGATCACCACGAGCGCCTGCGGTAGCTCTGCGTACACCGACGAGACCTCAGGGCCCCAGTTCTCCGCGTGCTCCCACTCGGGATGAGTCGCCGTCCAGCGCCACAACCCGGGCCGCAGTTCCTGCACGTCCATCGTGGGGTAAACCTATCGCTGCGGCGCTAGGCTCCCCGCATGCCGGCGCTCGTCGACACAACGGTCCGCCTGCTCGGCCAGGAGCCGCTCGCGGGTCGGCTGCCGACCTCTGAGCAGCTCAGGATCGGCGAGATCCTCGACCGGGCGGGGTTCGCGTATCTCGAGGTCTCGGGTGGAGGCTGCTTCGACAGTGCCGTGCGCAGGGGCCTGGAGAGCCCGTGGGAACGGATCCGTGCGTTGAAGGCGCACATCGAGACTCCACTCGGGCTTGCGCTGCGCGGTCGTCTTCTCGTCGGCTCACGACCGGTCGACAACGACTTCATTCGGAGGTTCATCGCCTCTGCGGCCGAGAACGGCATCGACGTCTTCCGGCTGCACGATCCCCTCAACGACGTATCGAATCTGCGGGAGGCGGCGGATGCGGTGGCCAGGGCGGGCGGCGAGTTCGAGGCCGGCCTCGTCTACAGCCCCGGTCGGAGCGGCGAGACGGATCCGCTGATGGCTCAGGCGAGCGAGTTGCCGGATCTCGGTGCCGTTCGCGTGCTGCTCCACGACCCGACCGGATCGCTGCAGCCGCATCGCGCGCACGAGCTGGTCACGGGGCTGCGCGAGGAGACGGGCTTGCCGGTGGGCATCTACTGCCAGGGATCAGGCGGCAACGCACTCGCGGCAGCGCTCGAGGCGGCGCGCGCGGGGGCGGACCTGATCGCCTCCGCGGTCTACCCCATCGCCCTCACGCTGCACCGCGTCTCCGGCGAAGCGCTGGCGGAGGCACTTGCCGGCCTCGGGCTCGACTGCGACGTCGACGTCTCGAAGCTCTGGGAGGCTGCCGATGTCGTCGACGAGCACATCGGCGACGAGCCCGTGACGCCGCTGGCACCTCGGATCGCCGTGCGCGCAGCACAACACAACCTGCCCGCGAGCCTCGTGACGGCGCTCGATGCCAACCTGCGAGCGCAGGCGGCGGGGGACCGGCTCGACGAGACGATCGCCGAGCTCGTCCTCATCCGCTCGGAGGTCGGCTGGCCTCCGCTCGCTTCGCCGATCGGACAGGTTCTCGGCTCGCAGGCTTTGCTGAACGTCCTCTCGGCCAGCCGGTACTCGGTGGTCGTGGACGAGTTGCGGGCGCTCGTCGAGGGACGTCTGGGGACGCCTCCTGCGCCGATCGAAAAGAGCGTCGTGCGCGCGGTCGCGTTGACCGCGGATCCCGACTCGGTCGAGGACACGGCGCCGCCTCTGCAAGAGGTTCGGGCGCAGGCAGAAGGGCTCGCATCGAGCGAGGAGGAGCTGCTCCTGCTCGGCCTGTTCGGCGACGAGGCCGAGCCACTGCTCCGGACGATTCGCGGTCGTTCGAGCGGCGACGCGACGCTGGCTACCGGTGGCGTCGACCAGGCGCGCGCCGAACGGATTCGTGAGCTCGTCCGTATCGTGCAGGAGACGGGCATCGGCGAGGTCACGATCGAAGAGGCGGGGATGCGCGTCTCGGTACGACGCACGGAAGATCGCGAATTCATTCCCCCGACTACCGATTCTCCGCTCGCCGCAGAGGACGAAGACGCACTCGAACCGGTTGCGCCGTCGCCGAACGGGATCGTTCGGGTCGAAGCGCCGATGGTCGGGACGTTCTACCGGGCTCCCCAACCGGGCGCGGAGCCGTTCGTGGAGGAGGGGCAGCCCGTCGGGCCAGGGCAGACCCTCTGCATTCTCGAGGCGATGAAACTGATGAACGAAGTCAAGGCCGATGTCGAGGCGATCGTCCGCGCGATCCACGTCGAGAATGCGGAGCCGGTCGAATTCGGGCAGCTCCTGTTCGAGCTCGAGCCTGTGGTCGCGCGTCCGCTGGACGCCCTGTAGCGATGTTCAGTCGCGTCCTGGTTGCGAACCGCGGCGAGATCGCGGTCCGAGTCATCCGCGCCCTGCACGAGCTCGGCATCGAGGCGG
This sequence comes from Actinomycetota bacterium, assembly GCA_046735315.1. Classification (GTDB taxonomy): domain Bacteria; phylum Actinomycetota; class Thermoleophilia; order Gaiellales; family Gaiellaceae; genus 3-1-20CM-4-69-9. Next base: position 48,392 of record JBKPTB010000160.1, on the reverse strand, counting down.
TCGCCGTCTATTCCACCGCGGACGCGGGCGCACTGCACACACGCATGGCCGATCGCGCCGTGTGCATCGGTCCGCCGTCGGCGACCGAGAGCTATCTCAACATCGCATCGGTGGTCGCGGCGGGAGAGACGACCGGGTGTGAGGCCGTTCACCCGGGCTACGGCTTCCTCTCCGAGAACCCCGACTTCGTGCACGCGTGTGAGCACAACGACCTCGTGTTCATCGGGCCGGATGCCGACGTGATGGCCCGGATGGGCGACAAGGTCGAGGCGAAGCGGGAGCTGGGGCAAGCCGGCGTGCCGCTCGTCCCGGGGACCGACGTCGTCGCCCTCGAGGAGGCACGCAGCGCCGCGGCGGACGTGGGGTATCCGGTGCTCTTGAAGGCGGCTGCAGGTGGCGGCGGCAAGGGCATGCGCCTGGTCGACCGCCCGGAGGACTTCGACGACGCATTCGCGCGGGCGGCTGCTGAGGCCGAAGCGGCGTTCGGCGATGGGTGCCTCTACCTGGAGAAGCTGGTCGTGCCGGCGCGTCATGTGGAGATCCAGGTTCTCTGCGACGCAGACGGCGGGGTGCTCACGCTCGGAGAACGGGAATGCTCGATCCAGCGACGGCATCAGAAGCTGATCGAAGAGTCGCCTTCCCCGGCCCTCGACGAGCCGACCCGGGAGGCGATGGAGGCCGACGTTGTGCGGGCCGCCCGCGCAATCTCGTACCTGAACGCCGGAACGTTCGAGTTCCTGCTTGCACCCGACGGGTCGTACTACTTCATCGAGCTGAACGCACGACTTCAGGTGGAGCATCCGGTGAGCGAGCTCGTCACCGGTGTCGATCTCGTTCGCGAGCAACTACGGATCGCCGCCGGGGAGCAGCTCCGCCAGACCGGCCGGGCAACTCGGCGCGGACACGCGATCGAGGTTCGGCTCAACGCCGAGGATCCGGCGCGGGGATTTGCCCCGGCACCGGGAGTCATCGAGCGCTTTCGACCGCCCCTGGGACCGGGCGTGCGCCTCGACACGCACATCGAAGAGGGTGCGGTGATCCCACCGCACTACGACTCCTTGATCGGCAAGCTCATCGTCTGGGACGAGGAACGGCCTTCGGCGATCGAGCGCTGCCTCCGTGCGCTCGGCGAACTGGAGCTGCGGGGTGTTCCGACGACCCGAGAGGCGGCTATGGAGATCGTCGCCAGCGACGCGTTCCGCTCCGGTAGCTACTCCACGAGCTTTCTCGAAGAAACCGCACTCGCAGCGGTGGGGGCTCCCCGATGAGCCTCGTCCTCGAGGAGCCAGGCGGAACCATCATTGTCACCGCGGCGGTGCTCGCGAGTCTCGTCTGCCAGGCCGCGGAGGAGGTCGACGGTGTGCGGGTCCGCCGTGGACGCCGTCGCCTGGAGATCGATGTCAGCGGAGACGGCGCACGCGTGCGACTGGAGCTCGCCGCCCGCTACGGCAAGGTGCTGCCGGAGATGGCGCTGCGTGTGCAAGAGAACGTGAGCGACGCCCTCACAACGATGTGCAAGGTGACGATCGACGCGATCGATGTGTCCGTGGAGGAAGTGGAATGAGCGGGAGGCGTGCGGCGCGGCGAACGGCGCTCTTTCTCCTCTACCAGTGGGACGTGACGGGCCAGCCGTTGGCGTCGCTCTACGAGGGTGAGGTGGATCAGTTCGCACAGGAAACGGCGGAGGCCGTGGCGGCCGAGGCTCCCGAGCTCGACCGCCGGATCACGGAGGCGGCCGAAGGCTGGACGGCGGATCGCCTTGGCGCGATCGAGCGCAACATCCTGCGGATCGCGTTGTACGAGCTCGGCGGTGAGGAGGTTCCGGACGAGGTTGCGATCAACGAGGCGGTTACGTTGGCAAAGCGCTACGCCACCGACGATGCTGCACGGTTGGTGAACGGAATCCTGGGACGAATCGTGCGGGAGCGGGTCTCGTGAGCGCTGAGGACTCGCTTGCTCGTGCGGAGGAGCTTCTCGCGCGGCTCGAGAAGACACGAGCCGAGCTCGAGCAGCTCTCGCAAGCGGACGACGCCGAGAAGGCGCTCGACGTCCTCACCGAGCTCGCGGAGTTGAGCAAGGCGATCGAGGAAGAGCTGCAGAAGGCCAAGCGGGAGGCCGAGGTCGATGCGGAGTCCTGAAGAACTGCGCATGCTGGTCGAGGGCTACCTCGGCGATCTGGCCCTGACGCCCGAGCTCCACGGACAGGCTGAGTCGGTTCGGTACGCGCTGGTAGGTGGCAAGCGTGTGCGCGCGGTGATCTGTCTCGCCACAGCCGAGGCGGCGGGAGTCGAAGGCGAGGTCGGGCTTCCGGCCGCAGCGTCACTCGAGTTGGTGCACGCCTTCTCGCTCGTGCACGACGATCTGCCGCCCTTGGACAACGACGCCGAGCGTCGCGGTCGTGCCTCCGTGTGGGCCGAGTACGGCGAGGCAATCGCGGTGCTGGCCGGGGACGCGCTCCTCGCGGAAGCCTTCAGGCTCGCGCTGTCGTATCCGTCGCCCGAGGTCGGTCGCGAGCTCGCACAGGCGACGCTCGGCATGATCGGCGGCCAGTACCTCGACATCACCGGGTCGACCCCGGACGAGGTGACCTTGCACAAGCTCAAGACGGGCTGTCTCTTCTCGGCGTCGGTGGGCATGGCCCTCTGGGCGGCGGCCGTGCCCGAGCGGGATCAGCCCCCGTGGCGGGCGTTCGGTGACGAGCTCGGCCTGCTTTTCCAGATCGTCGACGACATCCTCGACGCCGACGGCTACGTGCTCAGCCACGGCGAAGAGGGTGCACGGCGTTTGGCCGACGAGGCGGCGACGCGGGCACGCGCCCGTCTTGCGGAGGTCCCGGCGGAGACGACGACGCTCGTGGACATCGTCGACGGGCTCGCGACTCGCACCTCCTGAGCGTTGAAGAAGCGGCTCGACGTCCTGCTCGTCGAACGTGGGCTGGCCGAAACCCGCACACAGGCGCAGGCCCTCGTCCTCGCAGGTCGCGTCCGCGGCTACGAGAAGCCCGGGATGCAGGTCGACGACTCGGCGTCGCTGGAGGTGTCGCAGCCGGCACCCTTCGTATCACGCGGTGGACAGAAGCTGGCCCACGCCCTCGACGTGCTCGAGGTCGATCCTGGGGGAAAAGATGTCGTCGACGTCGGCGCCTCGACGGGTGGCTTCACCGATGTACTGCTGCAGCGAGGAGCGGGACGCATCGTCGCCGTGGACGTCGGGTATGGCCAGCTGCACGAGCGGCTACGCGCCGATCCCCGCGTCGTTGTGCTGGAACGGACGAACGCGCGCGATCTCCGTGCACTTCCCTTCAGCCCGGAGCTCATCGTTTGTGACGTGTCGTTCATCAGTGTCCGTCTGGTCCTACCGCCGGTTCTGGCCCTTGCGCGGCCCGGTTGGGAAGCCCTCGTGCTCGTCAAGCCGCAGTTCGAAGCCGGCCGTGCAGAGGTGAAGAGAGGCGGCGTGGTCAGGGATGCGGAGGTGCGAAGACGGGTTCTCCGAGAGATTGCGGAGGCCGCGCTCGCCTGGCAGGGAGAGACAGTCGGAGCCGTAGACTCTGGGCTACCGGGCCCGAAGGGAAACCGGGAAGTGTTCCTCCACCTCGTTCACCGTGAGCGCCCGCAGCTCCCCGATGACATCGACGACCGAATCGCAGCGGCGGTCGTCTAGAGCCGTCCGCCGGGCGGCGGTGATCACACACGGCAAGCCGCAGACCATCGGGCCGGCGCTCGAGCGGCTGAACAAGGTGGCGAGTGAGGCCGGCGTGGAGCTGCTCCTGCCGGGTGAGGAAGTGGAGAAACACGGCGTCGGTGAGCCTGAGGAAGACTTGACGAACGCCGACATCGCCATCGTGCTGGGTGGTGACGGGACGATGCTGCGGGCGCTGCAACGATTCCTCGGGACCGAGATTCCCGTCGTCGGGGTGAACTTCGGGCGAGTGGGCTTCCTCGCGTCGATCCAGCCGAACGAGCTCGAGTCGGGACTGGCCCGTGTCTTCTCGGGCGATTACCGCGTCGTTGCCTTGACGACCCTCGAAGTGGAGGTGGACGGTGCGCGAGCCGCGGCGATCAACGACGTGGTGGCGCTGAGCTCGATCCGGGGTCGGATGGTGGAGCTCGCCTGGGCGATCGGCGGCGAGGACATGGGTGTGCAGCCGTGCGACGGGATGATCTGCGCAAGTCCGTCGGGATCCACTGCGTACAACCTCTCGAACGGCGGACCGGTGCTCGCCCGTGGCCTCGACGCAATGGTCATCACCTTCATCGCACCGCATTCGCTACACGCACGGCCGATGGTCGTCCCGCGCGGTCTCGACCTGGAGATTCGAAATGAGACGCCCGACGTGGACGTCAGCGTGCTCGTGGACGGCCACTCGCTCGTGGACGTCGGGAGGGGCTCCCCGATCATGATCCGCCTCGCAGAGCAGCGGAGCCTGCTTGCCACGCTCCCTGAGGCGACGTTTCTCCGCCGCTACCGGGAGACGTTCGGCTCGTAGCGCTTCCGGCACGGTCGCGATTCACACTCGTGTGACTTTCGCCGCTAGCGTCGGCCGTAGGGGAGGGAGGTGGGGTTTCCCGAGGCTACACGCGTCTACCTCTATCTGGCCGGGGGCGCTTTCGACGGTGGTGGCCGCGTTCCCCGCCCCTTACCATCTCGGCGAGCCATGCTTCGCCGTCTGCGCATCGAAAACCTCGTGTTGATTCATCAGGCCGAGCTCGGGCTCGTTCCCGGGCTCAACGCGATCACCGGTGAGACCGGTGCGGGGAAGACGATTCTCGCCCAGGCGATCGGTCTTCTGCTCGGCGCAAAGGGCGATGCCGCCTTCATCGGGCCGGATGGTGACGAGGCCTACGTGGAGGCGGAGCTCGATCTGCCCGCCGGGCTCCTGGACGAGGACGAGCTCGCATCGCTCGCCGAGCTGAGACCCGAGGACGAGGATGGACTCGTAGTCGCCCGGCGGGTCTTCGCGGACGGCCGGACGCGGGCCTACGCCTGGGGGCGTGCCACGGCGCGCGAGGATCTTGCCGCCGCCGGGGAGCGATTGATCGCGATGTCGGGTCAGTTCGAGCAACGCCGGCTCGCACGGGCGTCCTACCAACTCGACGTCCTCGATTCGTTCTGCGGTGACGAACAACTGCGCCGTCGCGCCGAATCGCGGCTCGCGTGGCGCGAGTTGTCCGCCGCAGGCCGGCACTTCGACGAGCTGCACGCCGGCGCTGCGGCCGCTGAGACCAGGCTGTCCGAGCTGCGGGCGCTCGTGGAGGACACGGCCGGCTTCGCTCCCAGCGGCGAGGACGATCTCCGCGCACAGCGGGAACGGCTCCGACATGTCAGCGAGCTGGTGCAAGGAACAACTGCTGCGGCCGAAGCCCTTGCTTCCGATGAACGTGAGGGGGCCGCCGATCTCGTCGCCGCTGCGGAACGCGCGGTCGCACCACTGGAACGGCTGGCTCCGGAGCTTTCCCGCGCCGCCGACGAGCTGCGCGACGCCGAACTGCGGCTACGCGAGGCCGCGAGCGAGTTGCGTGGGTTTCTCACGACCCTCGAGGCGACGCCGGACCGGCTCGAACAGGTGGAAGCCGACCTCGAGCGAATGGCACAGGTCAAGCGCCGTTTCGCCGCACACACCTACGACGAGCTGCTTGCCCGTGCTGCCGAGGCGCAGGCCGAGCTCGAGGCGCTCGAAGAGGGATTCGATCCAGCGGCGGCCGCCGCAGAAGCGCTGTCGGTCGCAGAGCGCAACGTAGCGCGGCTCGCCGGCGAGCTTCGGCAGGCGAGAAGCGACGGAGCCCCACGTTTCGCCGACGCCGTGGCGGCAGAGCTCGTCGGTGTCGGCATGGGGGAGGGGGAATTCGCCGCCGAGTTGCGGGAGCGAGAACCGGGCCCCACGGGCTCGGACGAGGTGGCCTTCCTCGCGCGCCCGAATCGAGGCCTCCCGCTTGCTCCGGTTGCCGAGACCGCGTCGGGCGGCGAGCTTTCGCGCATCGCGCTCGCGATCGCAGCGGTCTCGGGCGGTGAGACCATCGTGTTCGACGAGATCGACGCGGGCATCGGCGGCGAGACCGCGCACCGTGTCGCCGACACACTGCGGCGGCTCGCTACGCGTGCTCAGGTCGTGACGATCACGCATCTGCCACAGATCGCCAGCGTCGCCGATCGTCACTTCCGCGTCGAGAAGATCCCCGGCGATCCGACACACACGCGCATCGAGCTGCTCGGGGAAACCGAGCGCCGCGAAGAGCTGCAACGCATGCTCGGTGGGCGCGAGTTCATCGCGAGCGTCCACGAATGAGCTTCGTCGAGCTGACCGGCCACGCCAAGCTCGACCGTCGGACGAAGAACCTCGTCAAGCGGTTGTCGGCGGATGACATCGCGATCATCGACCACACCGACCTGGATCGCGTTTCCGCGGAAGCACTCCTCGAGTCAGGCGTCCGCGTGGTCGTAAACGTGGCGGCGTCGCAATCCGGGCGCTTCCCGAATCCTGGCCCGCTGCAGCTCGTGCGTGGGGGCGTCCGGCTGATCGAGGTTTCCGCGGACGACCTCTTCGACAACGTGCACGAGGGTGAGCTCCTTACCGTTCGTGGTGCCGGTCTCTACCGCAACGGCACCTGTCTGGCATCGGGCCGGGTCCTCGACGAACGCGAGCTCGAGCGGAGCTTCGTCGAGCAGCGAGGGCGGGTGACCGAAGCGCTAGAGGCGTTCGCGGAGAACACGATGCGCTACCTCCGCGAAGAAGGGAGGCTCCTGGCCGAGGGGATCGCCCTGCCGCCGCTGCGAACGAACTTTCGCGACCGGCATGCGCTCGTCGTTGCGCGCGGGCCCGGCTACAAGCGCGATCTACGGATGGTCAAGCCGTACGTCCGCGTCTTCAAGCCCGTGTTGATCGCGGTCGATGGCGGCGCTGACGCACTGTTGGAAGAGGGGTACAAGCCAGATGTCATCGTCGGCGACATGGACTCGGTCTCCGACAAGGCGCTTCGGTCCGGCGCCGAGCTCCTCGTGCACGGGTACCGGGACGGAGTCGCCCCCGGCGCCGAACGTGCGCGAGAACTGGGCCTCCCGTACGAGATCGTTCCCGCGACAGGAATCAGCGAGGATCTCGCACTGCTGCTCGCCTACGAGAAGGGCTCCGAGCTGATCGTCGCGGTCGGCACGCACTTCAACCTGATCGAGTTCCTCGAACGGAACCGCGCCGGCATGTCCTCGACGTTCATCACCCGGCTGAAGGTCGGCGAGATCCTCATCGACGCCAAGGGCGTGTCGAGGCTGGCAACGCGGAAGGTCGGGATCTGGCCACTCGTGCTCTTCACGCTCGCGGGCCTCGGCGCGATCGCGGTTGCGATTGCGGTCTCCCCGGCGCTCCGCCACCTGATCGAATACCTCGCGCTGCGCCTGCGCGACCTGCTCGGTATCGGCTGAAACTAGGGTTCGGGGCGCATGCCGCGCGTGTCAGCCTCGCGCCTGCTCCTCGCACCGCGCGAGGAGGTCTGGGCCTTCGTCACGGAGCCGCACCACCTTTCCGACTGGTGGCCGGGAATCGCAGGCGTCCAACCGGATCGCCTCGGTGTCGCGGAAGGCGCACGCTGGGACGTGCACGGACAGGACCGGCCGACCCTCCTGCGCCGGGCGACGTCGAGCGGCAAGTTGCTCGTTCGCGGGGTCAAGCGCCCTGAGGTCTTCGCGTGGACGCTGACCGGCGATCACATCGACGCCGAGCTGCGGCTCGAGGAAAGCGGCCCGGACCGGACTCTCGCCACGCTCTCCGTCGAAGCGCCCTGGCTGTACGGGCTCAGCCGCGCGCTCCCCCGACGCGCACTGACCCGACTGTACGCGTTGTGCCAGACTGCCGCTGAGCTCTGAGCCGCTCGACGTCCCCCTCGTATGTTCGATTTCCGCTACCACGTCGCCTCTCTGGCCGCGGTCTTCTTCGCGCTCGTCATCGGCATCCTGGTCGGCGTCGCGCTCGCCTCGCACGGCCTCGGCAATACGGAACGCGACCGCCTGCAAGAAGACGTCCGCCGCGCGGAAAGCCGCAGCGACGCGTTGAAGGCAGACGTCGACGCACTCACCCAGTCCGGCGCCTCTGACAAGGCGTTCGTCGAACGTGCGTACAGGCTCGTGATGGCGAACCGCCTCAAGGGCCAGAAGATCGCCGTGCTCTTCGTCGGCTCCACCGATGGCAACCTCACCTCGGTGAAGGCCACGCTCAGCGACGCGGGCGCCGGCGACCCGATTCGCTTCCGGGTCCTGACGGTGCCGATCGACCAGACGAAGCTGCAGCGGCGCCTCGCCAACCGGCCGTTTCTCGCCGCGTTCTCGGGTGCAAAGCAGCTCGAGGAGCTCGGGCACGCGCTCGGCCAGGAGTTCGCAGGCGGCGGCGACACGCCGCTCCTCAATGCCCTCCAGACTCTCATCGTCGAGGAGAAGGCCGGCCGATCGAAGAAACCGGCCGACGGCGTCGTCGTCGTCCGAACGGTCTCGGCGCAGACGGGACCGACAGCCGTGTTCCTCAAGGGGCTGTACGCCGGGCTGAACGACGTCGGCGTCCCCGCCGTCGGAGTCGAGAGCACCGACGATCCCGCGTCCGCCATCAGGGCCTTCCAGAAGGCCGGCCTCTCCACCGTCGACGACATCGACACTCGGGCCGGGAAGCTCGCTCTCGCCACGCTCCTGAGTGATCCCACGACTCGCGGCGACTTCGGTTTGAAGAAGACGGCAAACGACGGTCCGCTGCCGAGCGTGAGCCCCGTCACCACGACGACCACGGGTGGCTGAGCCGCTGACGATTCTCGTCGCTGCGCGGGACGAGGAAGCAGTGATCGGCGACACCGTCGGCGCCCTACGCCGGGGCTTTCCCGCCGCCGAGGTCATCGTGGCCGACGACGGATCGCGGGACCGCACCGCCGACCTCGCCGAAGAGGCGGGGGCGGTCGTGCTTCGCCTGCCTCGTCGCGGCAAGGGTCAGGCGCTGTCGGCCGCAGAACGCGCGGCAGCGCCGGGAGCGCTTCTGCTCTGCGACGCCGACCTGTCGGGCGAGCTTTCGTCGCTGCTCGAGGACGGCGTAGACCTCAACGTTGCAGCGTTCGCCGAGCCCGTCGGCGGGGGATTCGGCCTCGCCAAACGCATCGCGCGAGGCCTGATCGCGACCTTGGCGGGTTTCGAGCCGCGCGAGCCGCTCTCCGGGCAACGTGCGCTCTCCATCGGGGCGCGCGCCGCCTGCTTCCCGGTGGCCGCCGGCTTCGGCTGCGAGGTGCGCATGACGATTGACGCCGCGCGGGCCGGTCTCCGTATCCGCGAGACGGAGCTGCCGCTGCGGCACCGCACGACGGGCCGGAACCTCACCGGGTTTGTCCATCGCGGTCGACAGCTGCGAGACAGCCTCTACGCCTGCGGGCCGCTGGGGATCAACTTCCGCGGGCTTCGTCTCCCGCTCGTCGGCTGGAAGGTCGGCGCGACGGGTGGTCCCGCAGTTGCCGCCGTCGCGGCGCTCGGTCTCGCGGACGACCTCTGGAGCGGGCCCGAGCGAGGGTTTCGCGCGCATCTCCGCGCGGGCCGCACGACCGGCGTCCTCAAGCTGATCGGCATTCCCATCGTGGGACTGATCTCGACACGACGGGTCTCGGGCGCGCTGCTCGTCGGCCTCGCCGCGAACGCTCTCAATCAACTCGACACACGTCCCGGGCGAGCCTTGAAGGCATACCTGCTCGCGGCGGTCCCGCTCCGCGCTCCGGTCAAGGTCGCCGTCCTGCTTCTTCCTTACGATCTTCGAGAGATGGCGATGCTTGGAGACGCGGGCTCGAACGCGCTGGGAGCCCTGCTAGGCTTGAATTCCGTGAGACGATTCACGGGACGAGGCCGGTGGGTTGCGATCGGCACCCTTGCAGGCCTCACCTTTCTCGGAGAGCGAACGTCATTCGGCAGCTGGATCGAGCGGACGCCCGGGGTCCGCTGGCTCGATCGACTGGGACGCGCGTGAGCGCAAAAGCGCCCACGAAGTACGTCTTCGTCACCGGTGGCGTCGTGTCCGCGCTGGGTAAGGGAATCGTCGCCGGCTCGCTCGGGCGGCTGCTCAAGGCCCGCGGTCTGCAGGTGCAAGCGCAGAAGTTCGACCCGTACCTGAATGTCGACCCGGGCACGATGAGTCCGTTTCAGCACGGTGAGGTCTTCGTCACGGAGGACGGCGCCGAGACCGATCTCGACATCGGGCACTACGAACGCTTCATCGACGAGAACCTGACGCGCGCCGCGAGCCACACCGCCGGAGCGATCTGGGACTCGGTCCTACGCAAGGAGCGCAAAGGAGAGTTCCTCGGTGCGACCGTACAGGTGATCCCGCACATCACCAACGAGATCAAGACGCGTATCCGTGCCAGCGCGGTGTCGACTCCGACCGACGTCGTGATCAGCGAGATCGGCGGAACGGTCGGAGACATCGAGTCGTTGCCGTTCCTCGAAGCTATCCGCCAGTTCCGGCGCGAGGTGGGGCCTGAGAACGTGCTCTATCTCCACGTCACGCTCGTGCCGTTCCTCGAGGCCGCCGGCGAGCTCAAGACGAAGCCGACGCAGCACTCGGTGAACGAGCTGCGCCGTATCGGTATCCACCCGGACATCGTCGTCTGCCGCTCGCACGAGGAGCTGTCTGCCGACATCCGCGAGAAGATCGCGCTCTTCGCGGACGTGGAGAGCGACGCCGTCGTGACGAGTCCCGACGTCCCCGATGTCTACCTCGTGCCGTCGCGGCTGAAGGCGGAAGGCCTGGACCGACTTGTCGCGGAGAAGCTCGACCTGCCGCCGGGTGAGGCCGATCTCAGTGAGTGGTTCGACCTGACCGAGCGCATCCAGCGCAGCGACTCACTGGTCGAGATCGCGCTCGTCGGCAAGTACGTGAAGCTGCAAGACGCCTACCTCTCGGTGCACGAGGCCCTCAAGCACGCCGGCGCGCACCACGGGTGCACGGTCAGGGTGCGGTGGGTCGACGCCGAAGGCATGTCGCTCGAGGAGGCGACGCGGTTGCTGGAGCAGGTCGACGGCGTGCTCGTCCCCGGCGGTTTCGGCTCCCGCGGCTGGGAAGGCAAGCTGCTTGCCTGCCGCGTCGCGCGGGAGCAGCGCATCCCGTACCTCGGCATCTGCCTCGGGATGCACGTTGCCGTCTCGGAGTTCTCGCGCCATGTGCTCGGCCTCGAGGGCGCCAACTCGACCGAGATGGACCCCGAGACGCCACACCCGGTGATCGACCTGCTACCAGAGCAGAAGGAGATCGAGGATCTCGGGGGCACGATGCGGCTGGGTGCGCAGGCGGTCGAGCTCGTCGAGGACACGAGGGCTCAGGACGCCTACGGCGAGCCGGTCGTGCACGAACGCCACCGTCATCGCTACGAGGTGAACAACCATTACCGGCCTGCGCTCGTCGAGGCCGGCCTGGTTGTCTCGGGGACGTTCCAGGCAGGAAGGCTCGTCGAGATCGTCGAGCTGCCGGACCATCCCTGGTTCGTCGCCAGTCAGTTCCATCCGGAGTTCAAGTCCCGCCCGACGAGGCCGGCACCGCTCTTCCGCGATTTCGTCGGTGCCGCACTCGATCGTTCGCGCGAGCGCTCGGCGCTGGCCGCAGCCCCCGCGTAGCACCGCTCACTAAGATCGCGCGATGAGCTCCGAGGTCGTCGGTCTCTTCACCGAGCTGGCAGCGCTTCCGAGCCCGCCGGGTGACGAGCGCGCGGTCGCGGATGTCGTCGGCCGTTATCTGCGCGACCTCGGCCTGACGGTCGACGAGGATCAGGCTGGCGCCACCGTCGGCTCGAACATCGGCAATCTCTACTGCCGCCTCGAGCCGACGAACGACGGCGGCACCCCGATCTTCCTCTGTGCTCATCTCGATACCGTGCCGCCCACGGCGGCGATCGAGCCCGTGATCGACGACGAAGGTGTGATCCGGAACGCGGCCGGCACGATCCTCGGCGCCGACAACAAGTCCGCGGTCGCGGCGATGCTCGAGGGCGCACGCCGTCTGCTGGCCGAGAACACACCGCATGGGGGTATCGAGTTGCTCTTCACGCCGAAGGAGGAGGTGGGCCTGCTCGGCGCCGCCGCGTTCGACCACGAGCGACTGCACGCGCGTCTCGGCTACGTCTACGACCAGGCGGCGCCGATCGGCGACGTCATTCTCGGCGCGCCCTACTCGCGGGCGATGGAGGTGCGCTTTCACGGACGGCCGGCCCACTCCGGCATGTATCCGGAAGAGGGACGGTCCGCGATCGTCGCCGCGGCACGTGCGATCTCCGACCTCAGGCTTGGTCGTGTGGACGAGAACACGACCGCGAACGTCGGCACCATTCGAGGCGGAACCGCAGGAAACATCATTCCTGAGTGGTGCGTCCTCGATGCGGAGGCTCGCTCCCACGAGGAGCGCAAGCTCGAAGAGCTCGTTCAGGAGATGCTCGATACGTTCTCCTTCGCCGCCGGGCTGGAGGACTGCGAGGTCGAGACGAAGGTCTCGAAGAGCTACAAGGGCTATCGCTTCAAGGCCGACGATCAGGTCGTCCGCATTGCACACGCGGCACTCGAGCGCGCCGGCTACACGCCGTCCTACGGTCTGAGCGGCGGGGCCGCGGACGCCAACGTCTTCAACGAGCGCGGACTCGCGTGCCTGAACCTGGCGAACGGCATGCAGGACATCCACACGCCTGACGAGCGCATCACCGTGGATGACCTCGAGGGCATGGTCGAGGTGACGCTGGCGCTTGTGGACGTCGCGCGCGATGCTGACGCTTAGGCGAGGTCTCGTCACGGCAGTCGTCTCGCGCGAGGAAGGGCTCGCGCGCATCGAGGTGGACGGTGCGCCCTGCCTCGCGTACCCGCGTCTCACCGGACCGGTGGCGCTCGGAGACGAAGTGCTCGTCAACGTCCAGGCCCGAGAGCTCGAGCTCGGTTCGGGAGGCTTCGACGTCCTCTATGCGAACCTGACGCGAGGGCTCGACCTCGCCCCCGAGCAAGGTGCTCACGTGATGAAGCTTCCTTACTTACCCGGGCAATTCGCCGTCCGGCACGCGGAGGAAGACGGTGGACTCGCGCAGAGCCTGGCCGGCCTGCCCGTCGTGTGCTGCTCTCTGCACAGCCAGGTGGCGCCCGTCTGTGCGGGGCTCGGGCCTGGCCGTCGTCTCGCGTACGTTCAGCTGCCTGGCGGTGCGCTTCCGGTCTCCCTGTCCGATTCACTCCGCGCTCTCCTGGAGCTCGACTATCTGACCACGACTGTGGCGGTCGGGCCGTGCGTCGACGGTGACGTGGCCTGTGTCTCGACGGCGTCGGCATTGCTGTGGGCGGCGACGCAGCGATTCGACGCGGTCGTGTGTGCGATCGGGCCCGGCATCGTCGGTACCGGTTCAGGCTATGGCCACGGCGGAGTTGCGGTTGCCGACGCGGTGAACGCAGCGCTGGCGCTCGAGGGCACACCGATCGTGGCCGTGCGCGCGTCGGCGGCCGATCCGCGCGAGCGACACCGAGGCGTGTCGCACCACACGCGTGCCGCTCTCGAGCTTGCTCTGGGGCAGGTCGTCGTTCCCTGGCCTTCGAGCTGGGAGGCGCCGGCCTGGCTCGACGCGCGCGAAGAGATAGAGGTCGGAGGGTGGGAAGACGCGTGTGCAGGACTTCCTCTTTCGCACATGGGACGCGGTTCCGGCGACGACCCTCTCTTCTTTGCCGCGGCCTTTGCCGCGGGCCGGGCGGCGGCCGCCCGGATCGGTTGACGGAAGCGCGTCGCTGTCCGACGCTCGCGCCGCCGGCGGATCTCCACCTTCGATCGTCGACGACGAGCGACGGTTTGTGGAACGGTTCGGCGCATGAAGCCCGACGAAGCACGGGTCGTCTACGACGGGAAGCTCGTCGACGTCGTTCTCGAACGCTGGGGCGAGCACGAGCGGGAGATCGTCGAGCATCCCGGCGCGGTCGCGATCGTGGCGATCGATCGGGACCGGATGCTGACGCTCGTCCGGCAGCGGCGAGAGGCCGTGCGCAAGCAGCTGCTGGAGCTGCCGGCGGGGACGCTCGAGAAGGGTGAGTCGCCGCTCGACTGCGCCCGTCGCGAGCTCGTGGAAGAGACGGGCCTGACCGGTGGCAGCTGGCGCGAGCGCGCGATCTTCTACACGACGCCCGGGTTCTGCCGGGAACTGATGCATCTCTTCGTCGCCGAGGAACTCGACCCGGGCACGTCGCGGCCCGAGGACGACGAGGAACTTGAAGTCGTCCGCTGGCCGAAGGAGGACATCGAGTCACATCTGCACGAGATCGAAGATGCGAAGACCCTTGTCGGCCTGCTCATGTTCCTGACCGACGAGAACACGTCCGTCGCAAACTGAATCGACCCACACCCCCACCCAATGGGTGGGGGATGCCACCCGCTCTCCCTCACGGTCGACGTTACCCCCGAAACTGCTGCGTGTCTGTCTCACCACGACGCCGAAGGCGTGCCGATCTGCCCACAAGGTAGGGTGAGCCGCCGTGAAGATCGGCGTTGCGAAGGAGATCAAGACCGACGAATATCGCGTCGCGCTCACGCCTGCAGGCGCCCGGGAACTCGGGCAGCGAGGTCACGACGTGATCGTCGAGACAGGTGCGGGCGAAGGCAGCGCGGTTGCCGACGCGGCGTACGAAGCGGCGGGAGCGCGCATCGGCTCCGTCGACGACGTCTGGGCCGAGGCCGAGCTGCTGCTGAAGGTGAAGGAGCCGATCCGCTCCGAGTACGGACGGTTGCGGGAAGGCCTCGTCCTCTTCACCTATCTGCACATCGCAGCCGACGAGCCGCTGACGCGCGCGCTCCTCGAGAGCGGGATCACCGCCGTTGCGTACGAGACCGTGGAGACAGACTCCGGGGCCTTGCCGCTACTCGCGCCGATGAGCGAGATCGCCGGGCGCCTCGCTGCTCAGGCGGGCGCCTACTTCCTCGAAAAGCCGCTCGGCGGGCGGGGCCTCCTCCTCGGCGGCGTCCCCGGAGTCGCTCCGGGACGGGTCGTGGTGATCGGGGGCGGCATCGTCGGTTACAACGCCGCCGTGATCGCGATCGGGCTGGGCGCGAACGTGACCATCCTCGAGCGCTCGATCGATCGGATGCGTCATCTCGAGGAGGTGCTGTCGGGACGCGTGAGCCTCGTCATGTCGTCCACGCTCCAGATCGAGGAGTCCCTTCGCGACGCGGATGTGGTGATCGGCGCCGTTCTGATTCCCGGCGCCGTCGCGCCGAAGCTGGTGACGCGGGAGATGATCGCCGGAATGAAGGACGGCTCGGTGCTCGCCGACGTGGCGATCGACCAGGGCGGCTGCACGGAGACGTCCCGGCCGACGACGCACAGCGAGCCCGTCTACACGGTGGAGGGAGTCACGCACTATTGCGTCGCCAACATGCCCGGCGCTGTCCCGATCACGTCGACGAAGGCACTGACGAATGCCACGCTCCCGTATGTCGAGGCGATCGCCGATTTCGGTCTCGCAGAGGCGGTCGCCCGTGACCCCGACCTTGCCCGCGGGGTCAATGTCGTGGACGGGAAGGTGACGTATGAGGCGGTCGCCGACGCGCACGGGCTCGACTACCAGCCGCTGGAAGAGGTCCTGCCTCTGTCGGCGGTCTAGGACTGGCCGGGGCGCTTCGCAGGTGAGTACTTCACGACCAGCCACGTGATTCCCGCAGCCAGCGCGATCACGCAGGCGCAGAAGACGAGCATGCCGAGAATCCCGAGGGCGTTCAACACGACCGACCTAGAATAGCCTGATGCCGAGGGCCTGCATCATCGTGCTCGATGCCGTGGGTGCCGGGGAGCTCCCTGATGCCGCAGAGTACGGCGACGAGGGCTCGGACACGCTCGGGAACGTGGCCCGGGCGGTTCGCGGCCTTGACCTGCCCAATCTGGAGGCGCTGGGCCTCGGTAACGTCGAGCCGCTGGAGGGGTGTCCACCTCAGGCGGGAGCGCCGGCCGTCGCGGGCCGTCTCGTCGAGCGCTCGAAGGGCAAGGACACGACCACGGGACACTGGGAGCTGATGGGCGTGGTCACACCCCAGCCGATGCCGACCTATCCGCACGGCTTTCCGCACGACGTGATCGACCCGTTCATGCACCGCACGGGCCGGGGCGTGCTCGGCAACAAGCCGGCTTCCGGCACCGAGATCATCCAGGAGCTCGGCGAAGAGCACCAGCGGACCGGCAAGTGGATCGTCTACACGTCGGCCGACTCGGTGTTCCAGATCGCTGCGCACGAGGACACGATCCCCCTCGAAGAGCTGTACGAGGGGTCCCGCATCGCAAGGGAGATCCTGACGGGCAAGCACGCCGTTGGGCGTGTGATCGCGCGGCCGTTCACCGGCGAGCCGGGCAACTACGAGCGCACGCCCAACCGGCACGATTTCTCGCTCGAGCCGCGACGGCCGAACTACCTCACGCTCGTGCGGGACACGGGCGCGAAGGTGCACGGCGTAGGGAAGATCGGCGACATCTTCGCCGGCCAGGACATCGACGATTCGCATCCGACGAAATCGAACGTCGATGGCATCACGCAGACCGAGAAGCTTCTCCGCGGGGTGGACGAGGGCGTCATCTTCACAAACCTGGTCGAGACGGACATGCTGTGGGGCCACCGCAACGACCCGGAGAACTTCCACCGCTGTCTGCAGGACTTCGACCGTCGTCTGCCCGACCTGCTCGATGCTCTTCGCCCGCAGGATCTCCTGATCATCACCTCCGACCACGGCTGCGACCCGACGACGCCGTCGACCGACCACTCGCGGGAGTACGCGATGCTGCTGGCCTACGTCGAGGGCAAGAACGCTGCCGGACGAATCCACGAAGGCGAATTCGCGGACGTGGGTGCAACTGTGAACGCCTGGCTCGGCGGCAAGTCGCCGTCGCGCGGGATCCCGGGCCAGCCGATCGTCGAGCGCTGATCCCGGCTACGTGGTCCACGCCGCCGACCTGATCCGTCGCAAGCGCGACGGCGAGCGACTTCCCTCGGACGAGCTCGGCGAGCTCGTGCTCGCGTACGCGCGTGGAGACGTTCCCGACTATCAGATGGCCGCCTTTTGCATGGCGGTCTACTTCAAGGGACTTGACGGCGACGAGACGTTCGCGCTCACAGACGCGATGATCCGAAGCGGCGAGACGATCGAGCTCGGTCCCGCGCTCGGCCGCAAGGTGGTCGACAAGCATTCGACGGGTGGAGTGGGGGACAAGACCTCGCTCGCCGTTGGTCCGATCGTGGCCGCATGCGGTGTCCCGTTCGGAAAGATGAGTGGCCGAGGTCTCGGCCACACAGGCGGGACGCTCGACAAGCTCGAGTCGATTCCGGGCTTCCGGGTCGAGCTGACAACCGAGGAGTTCATCGAGCAGGTGCGCGCCGTCGGCCTGGCGATCATCGGCCAGACCGCCGATCTCGTTCCGGCCGACAAGCTCCTCTACGGCCTTCGCGACGTCACCGCGACGGTGGACAACGTCTCGCTGATCGCGGCGAGCATCATGTCCAAGAAGATTGCGGCGGGTGCGGACGCGATCGTGCTCGACGTGAAGGTCGGCGACGGCGCGTTCATGAAGACGATCGACGCTGCGCGCGAGCTCGCCGGCATGATGCTCGAGCTCGGTAAGCATGCCGGTCGCGAGGTCGTGTGCGTGCTGAGCGACATGGATCAGCCGCTCGGTGAGGCAGTCGGAAACGCGCTCGAGATTCGCGAGACGATTGCGACGCTTCGTGGCTCCGGTCCAGAAGATTTCACCGAGCTGGTACTCGCCGCGAGCGGCCACCTGCTGGCTCTCTCCGACCTCGGGACCGACCAGCCGACCGGACGCGCGCGCGCGGCCGCTGCGATCGAGGACGGGTCGGCACTCGACATGTACGAGCGCTGGATCGCCGCGCAGGGCGGTGACCCGGCCGAGGAGTCGCTTCCGGTCGCGCCGGTTGTACGCGAGGTCCTCTCCAGGCGGAGCGGCTACGTCTCCGCAATCGGAGCGGTGGACGTCGGCATGGCCGCGCTTCGCCTCGGCGCGGGGCGGCGGACGAAAGAGCAGGCGATCGACCACGCCGTCGGCATCCGCTGTTTGAAGAAGCGAGGCGACGCCGTCGCCGAGGGCGAGCCCCTCGCCGAGATCCACGCCCGAACCGACGATGCGGCTGAGCAGGCTCACAAAGACGTGCTCGGCGCCTACGAGCTCGGCGAGACGGGGCCGCCACCGCGCCCGATCGTGCTCGAGACGATCACCTGAAGATGCCCGAGCTGCCCGAAGTCGAGACGATCCGTCGGCAACTCGAACCCCGCCTGGTCGGGCGTAGCTTCGATCGGGTCGAGATCCGGGACGCACGTCTGGTCAGGCCGTTCGAGCCGCAGGCTGTGGCAGCCGAGCTCGAGGGCGAGCGCGTCAGCGCACTCGAGCGGCGCGGCAAGTATCTGGTCGTTCGATTCGAATCGGGCCGGGCTCTGCTGATTCACCTCCGAATGACGGGAAGCCTGCGCCACGCGGCGCGAGGCGCCCTGCACGACGACCGTCATCGACGCGCCGTTGTCAATCTAGACGACGGCTCGGACGTCGCCTACCGCGACGTCAGGCGCTTCGGCACGTGGCTCCTGCTCGAGCCGGGCGAGCTCGAGCCGTACCTCGCGCAGAAGGTCGGCGTCGAGCCTCTGGAGCGCGGCTTCACCGCCCGCGGGCTCGCGCAGCGCCTGCAAGGACGGCGAGCCCCGATCAAGGCGGCGCTCCTCGACCAGCGGACCGTGGCGGGACTGGGAAACATCTACGTCGACGAAGCGCTCTGGCGCGCGGGGATCCATCCCTTGCGTCCGGCCGAGTCGCTCGACGCCGACGAGGTTGCGAAAGTGACACGCGGCGTCAAGGAGGCACTCAGGGCCGGGGTCAGACGCCAGGGCGCAAGCCTGCGCGACTACGCGACTCCCGACGGCGGCCGCGGCAGCATGCAGGACCGCTTCAACGTGTACGGCCGCGCCGGCGAGCCGTGTCATCGTTGCGGAACGCCCGTCGACAAGATTCGCGTCGGGGGACGGGGCACCTGGTACTGCCCGACGTGCCAGCGGCTCCGCGGCTATGCGGCCAGCCGCTCCTCCAACCGGCCGTCGCGGTCGAGCCGCCAGAGCTCGGTGTAGCCCCCGATCGGCGCCTCGTCGATCAGGATCTGGGGAACGGTCCAGCCGCCGGTCAGGTCGAAGAGCTTCCGCCTGAACGCCGGATCGTCGTCGAGGGACACCTCCTCGTACTCGTAGCCTCTGGCCTCGAGCAGCGCTTTCGCCCGGACGCAGTAGGCGCACCACCGAGTGGTGTAGACCTGGATCCGCGCCATCGTTCCTTCCAACGTGGAACGACGCAGAAAGGTTCCTTCCACCCCCGGGACTAGACTGGCGGAGCCATGGCCGGGCGCACGTACAAGACCGAAGCGGTCGTGCTGCGCTCCTTCCGATTCGGCGAGGCGGACCGGGTGCTGCACCTCTACACGCTCGAGCGCGGACGGATCGGCGCGGTGGCGAAGGGCATTCGGAAGACGAAGTCCCGCTTCGGTGCGCGACTCGAGCCGCTGTCCCACGTCGAGCTGATGCTCCATCAGGGCTCGGGAGAGCTGCAGACCGTCACGGGCGTCGAGCTCGTCCACTCGCATCGCGAGACACGCGAGCAGCAATACCGTCTCGGGGTCGGGCTGCTCGGGGCGGAGACGATGCTGCGCCTCTTCACCGAGCAGGAGGCGAATCCGCGCGCCTTCCAGGCACTGACGCGCTTCCTCGACCTGCTCGACGTCCTCGCCCCGCTCGAGGCACGGCCGGCGCTCGACCCGCTCGCTCTGTCGTTCCAGCTCAAGCTGCTCTGGCTGTCCGGTTACCTGCCGCATCTGACGAGCTGCGCGGAGTGCGGCGCCGACTCCGAGACGCTCGTCGGCTACTCCCCAAGGGCCGGTGGGGCGGTTTGTCGCGCCTGCGCGGACGACGCGCTGCCCCTCTCACCGGCCGGGATCGCGGGCATCGAAGCATTGCTCAACCGTCCGCTTGCGGAGGCCCTCGACGTCGGTCTCGCCGAACGGTCTGCGCGTGACGCGCTGGCGGTGATCACGTCGGCCTACGAGTACTTCGGAAACTTCAGGCTGCGGACGCTCCGAAGCGCCTAGGCCGAGAACCCGCTAACCGTCTCCGTTCTGCTCGATGTCCTCGACGGCGATGCCCACTTCTTCCTCGGGCACGCGGGGGTCATTCCCCCTTCGGCGACTTCCACTCCTTTTCGCGGGCGTCCTCGAGCCAGTCTCGGACGGCGCCGATCTGCAGCCGTTCCTGTTGGAGCGAGTCCCGATCGCGCACGGTCACCGTGTCGTCTGCGAGCGTCTGCTCGTCCACGGTGAAGGCCCAGGGCGTGCCGATCTCGTCCTGGCGGCGGTAGCGACGACCGATCGCGCCGTTGTCGTCGTACTCGACACTGTGGCGGCGCCGCAGGTCCTCGTACAGGCTGCGTGACTTCGACACCATCTCCTCGCTCTTGCCGATCAGCGGGAGGACGGCCGCGGTGACCGGTGCCATCTCGGGGTGCAGGCGTAGTACGGTGCGCTCGCGCTCACCGACGACCTCCTCGTCGTAGGCGTCGACGAGCAACGCAACCACGATCCGCTCGATGCTGACCGCCGGCTCGATCACGTAGGGGACGTAGCGCTCGCCGTCCGGGCCGACGTACTCGAGCTTCGTCCCCGAATACTGCGTGTGCTGGGTCAGGTCGAAGTCGCCCCGGTTCGCCACGCCTTCGAGCTCGGACCAGCCGATCGGATACTCGTACTCGATGTCGCTCGTCCCCAGGGAGTAGTGCGAGCGCTCTTCCGGGCCGTGCTCGCGGACTCGCAGCCGGCTGCGGCGGAGCCCGTAGCGGAGATACCAGTTGAGCCGCTCATCGATCCAGTAGCGGTACCACTGCTCGGCGTCGTTCGGCGGGACGAAGTACTCCATCTCCATCTGCTCGAACTCACGCACGCGGAAGAGGAAGTTGCCGGGCGTGATCTCGTTGCGGAAGGACTTGCCGACCTGCGCGATCCCGAACGGTGGCCGGCGACGCGCAATCTGGAGGACGTTCTTAAAGTTGATGAAGATCCCCTGGGCTGTCTCGGGGCGCAGGAACGCCCGCGACCCTTCCTCCTGCAGTGGGCCGACAGTCGTCTCGAACATGAGGTTGAACTGCCGCGGCTCCGTGAGATCGCACTCGGGCGTCTCGCCCGGACGCTTGCTCGGCTTGCGCCCGCAGTTGGAGTCCTCGAGCTTGTCTGCGCGAAACCGAAGCTTGCACGTTCTGCAGTCGATCAACGGGTCGGTGAAGCCTGCAACGTGGCCGGACGCTTCCCACACGCGCGGGTGGAGGATGACCGCAGAGTCGATAGCGACGATGTCGTCCCGATCCTGCACCATCGCCTCGAACCACCTGGAGCGGATGTTGTTCTTCAGCAGAACGCCGTAATGGCCGTAGTCGAAAGTCGAGCCAAGGCCGCCGTAGATCTCGGAGGAGGGAAAGACGAAGCCGCGCCGCCTCGCGAGCGAGACGATCTTGTCCATCGTCACGATCTCCTCGGCCATGGCCGGGGACGTTATCCGAGGCCTGCGGCTTAGCGAACGAGCGCGATCAGCGATCCGGCGGCCAGAACGGCAGCGCTGATTCCGACGATGAGCCAGAGCGAGACGCCGCCGCCGTTGCCCTGCTTGCTCGAGGCCGGTGCGGCGGACTTGGCCGCTGTCGCCTTCACCGGAGTTGCCCTGACCTTCGCCTGGAGAGCGCGCTTGATGTCGCTCTCCGCGCTCGAGTAGATCCGCAAGTCCTCGGGCATGTTCGCCAGCGCGACCCGGTAGCAGCGCACGGGATAGACACCGTCGATGCGGCCGTCGCTCCAATCCCTGAGCAGCTTGGTGCCGCAACTCGTCTGGGCCGAAGCCGGCTCCGAGACGGCCAACATGGCCGCCACCGAGGCAAGGATGATCATCACGTGACGCAGACGCATGGAACCACCGTTCCCGTCTCGCCTAAGAATAGGCTCAAAAGCAGGTTAAGCCTTTTTGAAGAGAACCCTGGAGACCTGGAGGTTTCCAGCCGGTAGTGCACTAGCCTCTGGTCGATGGCCCCTGCGGTCGAGCTCCACATCGTCTCCGATTCCACCGGTGAGACGGCTGCGCGCCTGGTGCAGGCGCTCGAGGCGCAGTTCCCGGAACAGGAGTTCGAGGAGGTTCGGCACAACAGAGCCGAGACCGTGGACGACCTCGACCGTGCCGTGCGCAGTGCCCGCGGCCATGCGGCGGTCGTGATCTACACGCTCGTGGACCCCGAGCTGAGAGATGCCATGCGCCGCCTCTGCCGCCGCGCGCGCGTGCACTACTGCGACCTGCTCGGGCATCCGATCGACGCGGTCGCACGCGTCTCCGGCCAGGCGGCTCGGATGACTCCCGGCTCGCGGGCTCCCCTCAGCCCTGCGTATTTCAGGCGCATCGAGGCGATGGAGTTCGCCGTGAAGTACGACGACGGAGTCGGGGCCGGCCTCGACGAGGCGGACATCGTGCTCGTCGGCGTCTCACGCACCTCGAAGACGCCGCTCTCCATCTACCTCGGCTATCTCGGTCACAAGGTTGCGAACGTGCCGATCGTGAAGGGGATCAAGCCTCCCAAGGAGCTGTTCGAGCTTGATCCCGTCAAGATCGTGGGCCTGACGATCCACGCAGACCGGCTGGCGGAGATCAGACGGGTGCGCGTCCAGAACCTCGGCGCGAACAATCGCCGTTACGCGGAGCTGGCCGAGATCTACGACGAGCTCGAGGAGGCGAGTGCCGTGCAGCGGCGCCTCGGCTGCCCGGTCATCGACATCTCCGACCTCTCGATCGAGGAAACGGCGCAGCGCATTCTGCGCACGGTCGAGGGCCGGAAGGCGCAGGCGGCGGCCGAGAGCGTGAGGTGAGGCCGAAGCCACCCGTTCCCTGGTGGCGCTGGGGTCTCTGGTGGAGCCTCCTCGCTGTGGCCATCGTTCTGTTCTATGTGGTCCTGACGCCGGTGTGGCTGGGACTGCGCTGGCTGGCCTGGCTCGCGGAGTTCCGTGCTCGCCGCCGCCGCGCCAGCCTCACCTGATGAGACGAGCTTCGAGCGAAGTCTCACGTTCCGGCTCGACTCGATACGCGGTCGCGCCCTCCCGTGAGGTGACGACCTCGTAGAGGTCCTCGCCGAGGTAGTGCAAGGCGACGTCGTCGTCCGCTGCGACACCCGGAGACAGTCCTTCTTGGACGAGGCGGGTGTAGACGGGGCGCCGTTGTTCTTCGCCGTCGTAGTGCGGGCACGCGCTGCCGGGGAGAAAGCCGAGACAGTCGAGCGCCGCCAGATCCGGTCCGAAGGAGTCGGTGACTGCCTGCTCGAACCAGCAGATCATGCCGGCGCTCCAGCCGGTCAAGAGCATGCCCTGTTCCCAGGCCTCCCGCAGGATCAGGTCGAAGCCGTGCGCGCGCCAGACGGCGATGGCGTTCGCCGTGTTGCCGCCCGTGATGAGGATCACGTCGTGCCCGAGCGCGAGGCGCCGCAGGTCCCGCGGCGGCCAGGGAAAGAAGTGCAGATGCGTCATCTCGGCCTGCCCGTGCAGGCGCTCGTACAACGTGAGGGTCAACGCGGGATCCTCCCGCGACGCCGTCGGGACGCAGAGCACCCTGCGTCCTCCAGCGAGCCCCAGCACGTAGGCGAGCAGCGCATCGTCGGGATAGCCACCCATCGCGACGATCTGGCGTTCGGGCATATCCGTGAGTATTGCAGGGCATTTGTGAGAGGATCTCCGTCTTGAACGCTCCCCGCTTCGTCTTCGATTTCGACGAGCCGTCTGACGGAGGACGGGAGCTACTCGGGGGAAAGGGTGCCGGTCTGGCCGAGATGACTCAGCTCGGCGTGCCCGTTCCGGCGGGCTTCACGATCACCACGGACGCCTGCCGCGCCTACATGTCGAACGGCAAATCGCTGCCAGACGGCCTCGAAGAGGAAATCGATCGCCACCTCGCTGCATTGGAACAGAAGACGGGCAAGCGCTTCGGCGCCGCGGACGATCCGCTGCTCGTCTCGGTCCGCTCCGGAGCCGCGGTCTCGATGCCGGGGATGATGGACACGATCTTGAACCTCGGCCTCAACGACGACGCCGTGCAGGGACTTGCGCGTGCGACGGAGAACGAGCGCTTCGCGAACGACTCGTACCGGCGTCTGATCCAGATGTACGGCGAGGTCGTGGACGGAATCGACGGGCATCGCTTCGAACAGGCGCTCACCGACCTGAAGCAGGCGCGCGGCGCGGCGCAGGACGTCGACCTGACGGCGGCGGATCTGGCCGCGCTCCTCGATACCTACCGCGGTATCTACCGCGAGGAGACGGGACGCGACTTTCCGCAGGATGCGCGCGACCAGTTGACGCGAGCGGTGTGTGCGGTGTTCGAGTCGTGGGAGGCGCCTCGCGCAAAGGTGTATCGCCGCCGCTACGACATTCCGGACGATCTCGGCACGGCCGTCAACGTCGTCCAGATGGTCTTCGGCAACAAGGGCGAGGAGTCCGGGACCGGCGTCGCGTTCACACGCGACCCCTCGACCGGCGAGGCCGGGCTCTACGGCGAGTTCCTCGCGAACGCGCAGGGTGAGGACGTGGTCGCCGGCATCCGCACGCCGCAGCCGCTGACCGACATGCAGCAGAAGCTTCCGGCTGCCTTCGAGCAGCTACTCGAGACGATGCGCCGCCTCGAGGAGCACTACCGCGACATGCAGGACATCGAATTCACGGTGGAGGACCAGACTCTCTATCTGCTCCAAACGCGCTCTGCGAAGCGCACCGCGGCCGCTGCAGTCAAGGCAGCCGTCGACATGGTCCGAGAGGGCCTGATCTCACGGGAGGATGCGGTCGTGCGGATCGATCCGGCGCAGCTCGAGCAGCTCCTCCATCCGATGATCGACCCGACTGCGCAGTGGGAGGTCGCCGCGAAAGGGCTCAACGCGTCGCCGGGCGCCGCCTGCGGCAAGATCGTGCTCGACGCCGACACGGCCGAGCAGCGCGGCAAAGCAGGCGAGAGCGTGATCCTCGTCCGCTGGGAGACGACTCCCGACGATATCCACGGCTTGATCCAGGCGGCCGGGATCCTGACCGCGCACGGAGGGATGACCTCGCACGCTGCGGTGGTGGCGCGCGGGATGGGCAAGCCGTGCGTGGCCGGCTGCGATGCCCTCTCGATCGACCTCGGCGCACGGACGATCACGCTTGCGGGCACGACTCTGTCCGAGGGAGACGCCCTTACCATCGACGGCGGAACCGGGGCCGTGATCGTCGGCGAGGTTCCGCTCGTGCCGCCGGAGGTGAATGACGACCTCGAGACGGTTCTCACGTGGGGCGACGATTACCGGCGCCTCGACGTGCGTGCGAACGCCGACACGCCGCAGGACGCGGCGAAGGCCCGCGAGTTCGGCGCGCAGGGGATCGGCCTCTGCCGCACGGAGCACATGTTCATGGCGGAGGACCGGCTCCCCGTTGTGCGCGAGATGATCCTGGCCGACGGCGAGGAGGGACGCCGCAAGACGCTCGAAAAACTGCTGCCGATGCAACAGGGAGACTTCGAAGCGATCTTCGAGGCGATGGCTGGGCTGCCCGTCACGATCCGGTTGCTCGATCCGCCGCTGCACGAGTTCCTGCCGCCGCTCGACCAGGCCACGGACGAGCGCATGCGCCGTCGCATCCGCCAGCTACAGGAGTCGAACCCGATGCTGGGCACGCGCGGCTGCCGTCTCGGCCTGCAATGGCCCGAGATCTACGAGATGCAGGTGCGCGCGATCATCCGCGCGGCGCGCGCCGTCGAGGAGCGGACCGGTGACGCACCGCTCGTCGAGATCATGCATCCGCTCGTCGGCTTCCGTGAGGAGCTTTCACGGTTGCGCGAGCTGACGATGCGCGTCGCCGAAGAAGAAGCGCCGGAGGTCGAGTACCTCTGCGGCACGATGATCGAGTTGCCTCGTGCCTGCATCCGTGCCGACGAGATCGCCGAGCAGGCCGACTTCTTCTCGTTCGGGACGAACGACCTGACGCAGACTGCGCTCGGCTTCTCCCGCGACGACGCGGAGGGGAAGTTCCTCACGTACTACCTCGAGGAGGGAGTGCTCGAGCACAATCCGTTCGAGACCCTCGACGTCAGCGGTGTCGGCGACCTGATGCGGATCGGCGTCGAGCGAGGACGGACGACGAAGCCTGAGCTCAAGCTCGGGATCTGCGGTGAACATGGCGGAGAGCCGAAGTCCGTTGCGTTCTGCCACGAGCTCGGGCTCGACTACGTGTCCTGCTCTCCGTACCGCGTGCCGCTGGCGCGGCTCGCTGCCGCGCAGGCCGCGCTCGCCGAGGCCGGCACGGCCGTGTACGCGACGGCCGGCGGTTAGAAGGCGTCTCCGACCTGGGACGAGGTACGCGCCCGGCGGCTCGTCCGCAGCTTCCTGACGGAGCGTGCTCCGGCCGATCGAATCGTCGAGGTCGTCCGCGTACTCGGAGGTGTGCACGCACAGGTGCAGGCGTCGGCCGACCTGCAACTCGCGGCCCGCATCGACGGCATCACGTTGCTTCTCGGGGTCGAGCCTGTGCTCACGGTCGGATGACGACCGGCGTGCCGAGCGGGACGGTTCGCATCAGGAAACGGAGGTCCGTGTCCCGTGCGTGCACGCAGCCGGCAGAGACGGCGCGGCCGAAATCGCTCGACGAGAGCGTGCCATGGATGGCCACGCGGTTGCCGCCGCTCCAGCCCGCGGGGAGGTTCGGCTGGATGGCCGAGAGCGCAAGGATGCAGCAACCGTACGCGGTGCTGTACGCGCGACCGTTGAGCTCGTCGGTGATGGCGAACCGTCCGGTGGGAGTGGGGGAACCGGCACGGCCCACGCCGATGCTCGCCCGGCGGATCACTGCTCCGCCGCGGCGCAGGAGAAGTGTGCGGCTCGACAGGTCGATGTCCAGTTCCAGTCGAGTCCGCTCGTAGCGCAGCCCGCCCGCACGCGCGTCCACCCAGACGCTGTGGTTGTTGCGGATCCCCGCCTCGGTGACGGCGAGCCAGCGTCCGCGCCGGCTCGCGACCACGCCGAGTGCGCGAGGTGAACCGAACGGCGTCCGGGCGCCGACTCGTGCAACCACGGGGCCGAACGGCCGGCTGTGCAGCGCCAGCGAGCGCCCCGGCCGCACTTCCGCGATCAGGTGACCCGCGGGCCGACGGGGCTGGACTCGGACCCACCCGTCGGTGGGACGATCGAGCACCACCCGGCCGACCGCCGTCGTCGGGGCGAAGGTGGCGGCACCGGCTGCCACGCAAACGAGCGATGCGAGGGCAAGGAGCGAGCGACCCACAGAGCACGGATCGGCACAGCTCCCTGAAAGTGGTGTCCCTCGAACGAGGGATGGCTACTGCTTCCGAAGCTCCCTGGCGAAGGAGCCGCCCCCGATGACCCGCTCGGCGTGCTGGCGCACACGCTCTCTGAGCGCTCGGTCCGACGTGACGACCCAGACGGGCGGCTCGAGCTCGCGGACGAGACGCGCGATCTGGTCGTCGCCGGACTCGGCTCCTTCCCAGACGACGGTCACGGTGTGACCGTGTTCCCGGGCCCACGCTTTCGCCCGTGCCTCGAGCTCGTCCCCGGGCATGTTCGGCCACGGTGAGCGGCGGACGTTTTCGGCGTCGACGAGGACGTTGGCCATTCGGGGGTTTGTACTCGTGATTTGACGCGGCGCTTTAGGGCAGTCTGGTGCGATCAAGACTACGCTCCAACCGCGCGACCTCCGCCGCTCCATGACGCTCGACGGCATGGTCGTCGGCGCCTGCGTCGCGGTTGCCGGCACCTTCGCCGCGTACTACTCGTCCCGCGTGATCACGTGGGCGGTGATGACGGACGAGCTGCAGACGACGAAGCTCGCTCTGAGCATCGCGCAGACCGGTTCGCCCGTTCCACGGATCCACGGCGTGTACTACGCCGCGTTGAGCCAGCTGTACCCGTTGCTGATCGCGCCTTTCTACGGCCTCTTCACTGCGCCGGCGGCGGCGACCGCGGCGCACGTCCTGAACCCCTTCCTGCTGGCGAGTGCGGCGTGGCCGGCCTACCTCCTCGCCCAGTCCATCACGGGATCACGTGCGGCAGCGACGGTCGCGGCGCTCCTGACCGCGTTCATGCCGTGGCTCGTGATGAGCACGACGCTGCTGACGGAGAATGCCGCGTACCCGGCCTTCGTGTGGGCGGTCTTCCTCTGCCAGCGCGCGATCGCGGAGCCCAGCGCGAGGCGGGACGTCATCGCGCTTGCGGGTCTGCTGCTTGCGTTCCTCGCGCGCACGCAGTTCTTCGTGCTTGCGGTCGTGCTGCCGCTGGCAATCCTGGGCCACGAGGCGACGCTCCGGTCGGTCTCCTCGCCCGGGTGGCGAGCGCGAGCCAGGGCGGCGTTCCGGTCCCATCGCGTGCTGTTCGTCGTGTACGCGGTTGCGATTCTGGCGGGCGCCGCGCTTGCCGCAGCCGGCTCGCTGGGAGCGGTCGTCGGCAATTACGCCGTTCCCTTCAAAGGCGACCTCGTCCCGGCGGGCATCTGGCGCTCCGCCGCGCTCCATCTCGACTACGTCGTGATCGGCGGTGGCATCCTTCCCTTTCTCCTGACCGTGTCCTGGGCGGTGTCGACGGCGGTTCGCCCGGAGGGAAAGGGCGCGCACGCGTTCGCGTGGCTGCTGCTGTTCTTCGTTCCGCT
The DNA here is from genome assembly GCA_046735315.1 of Actinomycetota bacterium. GTDB lineage: Bacteria > Actinomycetota > Thermoleophilia > Gaiellales > Gaiellaceae > 3-1-20CM-4-69-9. Next base: position 19,670 of record JBKPTB010000160.1, on the reverse strand, counting down.
GCTCACGTTCGAAGTGAGCTCGTTCGATCTGCGCTTCACGCCGAACGGCTTCATGCAGGATCGTTACCTCTTCTACCTCACGCCGTTGTTCGCGGTCGCAGCCGGGGCGTCGCTCGTGCGGCGCCAGCACAGACGGCTGCGGATCGGGATCCTTATCGTGGCGGCCATCGTCTTCGCGTGGTTGGCCGGGCTCTCTTCCTACCACGACCAGCCCGTGATCTTCTGGGCCTCGCCCGGCGCCGCCTTTCATCCTGCGATCGTGACCGCGGCGGGCCGGTTGCATCTTAGCGCGGCGTGGTTCGTGCGCATACTCGTGCTCGTCGTCGCGGGTCTGGCTGCAGTCCTCATTGCCACACCGCAGCGTGTACGTACGAAAGTTGCGCTCGCCGCCGCGATCGCGCTCGCCGGCTTCGGCGCCTTCGAGGCGGGATACGTCTTCGACCGGTTCGCCGAGCCTGCTCTGATCACGAACGTCCGGCCGCATCTCGACCGACGCGACTGGATCGACGCCGTGGTTCCGTCCGGGAGCTCGGTCGAGCTCGTGCCCAGCCCACTCGAGTCGGCGACCTACTGGTGGGACGCCGAGTATTGGAACAAGAAAGTGGACGAGACCCTTCGCCTCGACGACGATCCGACCTTCACTCCGTTTCCGGCCGACCGAGGCAAGGTGGACCTCGACACCGGCCGACTACTCGGCGCGCGAGGCGACTTCCTCGTGGTCGCGCGAACGGAGCCTCGCTTCCATCTCGTCGAGGCCGCTGTGCGCAGGGCCGACGTGACGCGTCTGCGGCTCGTACGTCCCACGAAGGGTTACCGCCTCGAATGGGCGACACGCAGCGTGTCCGCGGACGGCTGGACCACGCCCGGCCACGAAGCGCGCATTCGCTTCTTCGGAAACGGACGGCCGGTGAGGCGAACGCTGATCGTCGTCCTCAGCGCGGCGCACGAGGCTCCGAAGCCGATCGGGTTCACGCTCGCGAGCAGCCGGGGGATTCGGCGCGGCAGCGTCGATCCCGGCGGGGCCCGCCCGCCGGTCGAGCTACCGGTGTGCGTACCTGCGGCCGGCTACACCGATGTCATCATGAACACGAACGGGTCGGCCCACGTACCGGACGGTCGCGTCCTTGCTCTCCACTTCGACCGGCTCGACGCGCCCGCGACCGGTAAGTGTTAGCGCCCTACGCGTAACCCTTGGTCTTCCAGTAGGCGACCGCGATCGAGACGATGCCGACCGCCATGATCCCCGCGATTCCGGCCAGGCCAGGACGGCCGTAGGCAGCATGCCCGCGGCCGAAGCGAGAGAGCGCGAGCATCGACGCCGCCCCGCCGATCAACCCCCCGATGTGTCCTCCGATCGAGATGCCCGGCCAGAAGAACGTCAGCACGAGGTTCGCGACGATCACGCCCAGCGCGCTGCCGCCGAACACGTAATCCCGCTGCCGTTCCAGCACCAGGCCTGCGCCGAGGATCCCGAAGATCGCCCCGGAGGCGCCAACGGTCGGGTTGTTGGGACTGACGACCAGCGCGCCGGCCGAGCCCGCGAGCCCCGAGACGAGATAGAGGAGGAGAAAGCGGCCCGACCCGATGCGTTGCTCGAGCAGTGACCCGAACCAGTAGAGCCCGAGCATGTTCAACAGCAGGTGGAAGGGCCCGTAGTGCAGAAACGCCGCGGTGATCAGCCTCCAGTAGTCGCCGGCTCCGACGAACGGAGCCCAGAGCACGCCCTTCTGGTAGATCGTGCTGCCAACCCCGTAGACGCCACCGCCCTGGATCAGCTCCGCGATGTAGACGGCGACGTTCACTCCGATCAGGAGCTTCGTCGCCTTGGCACCGGCGCCCTCGAAGCTCGCACGCTGCACCTCCTGCCTCATGCGCTGCATCCCCTGGGGCTTCCCCGAGTGCTCGGGGCAGCGGATGCCAACCGGCGCCATCGTCATGCACTCGGTGCAGATCGGGCGACCGCACTCCGAGCATGACAGCCCGGTGACCCGGTCCGGATGTCGATAGCAGGTGCGTTCGCCGGTCTCAGCCATGCGCGAAGTAGGGTAGTCGGATGGGCATCGCTGTCGCCTCCGGAATGGTCGGACCGGCGGCAGGAATACTGTCGGCGTGAAGCCGGCGCTTGTCCTCGCCGCACTCCTTGCAGCACTCGCCCTGACCGCCGATGCCGGCGCCGCCCGCAAACCGTGGCTCTGGCAGTGCACGCAGATCCACAACGCCGAGGCGCAGTACCACTGCTACGTCCGGCTGCTGCTTCTGGACGTTCAGGCGTCCCACGATCCGGCTCGCGAATTGCCGCGGATCGATCGCCTCGTCTCCGCGGTCGGCGGTCCGGTCGAGGCGAGTTGTCACGTCCTCATGCACCAAGTCGGGCGCGAGTACGCGCAGGCACACCACCTGACGCTCTCCGACCTGCAGCGCTATGTCCCGCGCTCCAACAACCCGAACTGCTCTGCCGGATTCGGGATGGGTCTCGTCATGTACCTCGGTCCACAGATCCTGCGCTCCGGCGGGAAGGCCGCGGCCGAGGCATGTGCGCGCCTACCGACCCGGTATCGCGTCTACACGTGCGTCCACGGGTTGGGGCATGCGCTGCTACGGGCCTATCACGGCGATCTGGGCCAGGCGGTGAGGGGTTGCCGCGCCCTGAGGTCGAGCTTCGCGCCCGACTGTGCACAGGGCGTCTTCCACGACTACTGGATCTCGCTGCGCGGCGCCGACGGGACGGTGCGTCCGCGCGGAGCGCTTTCGCCGCGCACGCTCTGCGACGGCCGGCTGACGTACGTCAGACCGTGTTGGTACCGCTATTTCCTCGAGCAGCCGATCGAGTTGCCGATCAGAAACGCACGTGATCTCCACCGCGCGTGCAGAGGTCTTCGCGGGCTCGAGCGCTTCGGCTGCATCAGCGGCGCGGCGCTGACGATCTCGTCCGACCCGTTCGATCAGATGCGCGTCTGCGCACGACTCGAGCGTGCGGACGCCTCCGCCTGTCTGCGTGGCGTGCCCGACCAGGCGCTTGCGGGGGAGCCCGCGCGACAGGTGCGGCTCATCCGCACGTGCCGGCGCCTTGGTGCAGGCGTGCGCACCGACTGTTACGCATGGCTGGGACGGACGCTCGCGGTCGTCACGAACGGGGCGTTCCGCGACCGCGGTTGCGTGAAGCTCGGATCCGCTGCGCGACGAGACTGCGTCGAAGGCGCCGGGCGGATGGACGACGCGCTCGTGACGTTCTCCTAAGGTAGGGCCCGCAAGGGGTCGACAGAGGCGCCGCGGATCCGTACCTCGAAGTGCAGGTGCGGACCGGTCGCCTGACCGGTGGCGCCGATCAGTCCGACGCGGACGCCCTGGCCGATCCACACGCCGACACGCACGTCGATCCGGGAGAGGTGTGCGTACATGGACCGCTCTCCACGTCCGTGCGCGACGATGACGAGGAAGCCCCAGCCCCCGTCGCGCCAGCCGGCCCAGACGACTTCGCCCGAGCGGGCCGAGTAGACCGGGGTGCCCATCGGAGCCGGCAGGTCGATGCCGGAGTGCCAGCCGACTCCACGAGGACCGAAGTGGTCACCGACCACCGGTGCGGTGAGCGGCCAGGCGAGCGGGAGCGGGACCGCAGGCGGCGGGGCTTTCAGGGCGTGGAGGGTCGCGCGACCTGCCACGCCGTCCTCCTTCAGGCCCGCCCAGCCCTGGAAGCGGCGGAGTGCCCCGTCGATGTGCGGGCCGAAGATCCCGTCGAAGACCCCGGAGGGGAAGCCGTGCTCCGCGAGCCTGAACTGGAGCGACGCGACGTCCCAGCCTGCCTTGCCGATCTTCAGCTGGCGGCTGCCTAACCGATGGCGCGCGAACCGGCCGAGCGCACGCCTGGTCTGCGGCCCGACGACACCGTCGACCGTGATGTGCGCACGCTTCTGAAGCCGGCGAATTGCCTTCGCCGTTGCCGGGCCATCGAGCCCGTCGATCGGACCGTGATAGAGGCCGTGCGTACGCAGGCCGACCTGGAGGGCGGCAACGCCCGCATCGGCCGCCGAGGCGCTGGGAGTGAGCGCTGCGACGACAAGGATCAGGGGCAGAGCGAGAAGCGCCCTGGCATGCATGGGCGGACCGTTTTCGCCATGATCGTTGCGATCCCTTGACAGGGGAACAGGTGTTCGGGTAGAACAGACGTTCCCATGATCGCCTGCCTGCTCATCCCGGGATTCGAGCTTCGGGCCGCGTTGCGGAAGCAGCCTGGGCTTGCGCTGCGCCCGGCTGCCCTGTCTCCGGTTGCGGGAACGGAGCCACTGCTCGGCCCGGTGACCGCAGAGGCCGAGCGGCTCGGCGTCCGGCCGGGTATGCGACTTGGCGAGGCCCTTGCGACCTGCCCCGAGCTCGTGCTCGTGGAGCAGGATCCAGCTGAGGCCGAGCAGGCGTGGGAGGACATTCTCCGCGCACTCGAGGATTCCGGGTTCGCCGTCGATCCGTCCGGGGTCGGCTGCGTCTACTTCGAGACGCGTGGGGTCGAAAGGTTGTACGGCGGCCTGGAACCAGCGCTGCGGCGCTCACTCGCCGCCGTCGGTACTGCCTGGGATCCACGTGCGGGCGCAGCGCAGCGCCGGTTCGCCGCCCTGGCTGCGGCGAACGTCGCGCGCCCCGGGCAGATCTTGGTCGTCTCCGACGAGCGGTTGCAGGATTTCCTCGCACCGCTACCGCTCGAGCTCGTGCCGATGGAGCCGCGTCGGCGCGCGGAGCTGCACGAGCTCGGGGTCAAGCGCGTCGGACAACTTGCTGGGCTCCCGGGTGACGCCGTGGCCGAACGTCTGGGGCCGGACGGCCGGCGCGCCTGGGGCCTGGCGAGAGGCGGGAAGGCGGCACGCGTTCGCGGTCGGCGGCCGCCGGCGGAAATCGTGGAAGCGCTGGAGTTTCCGGAGGCGATCGGCAACGAGCTGACGCTGCGTCGCGCGTTCGGCGCGCTGGTCGAGACGCTCATGGCACGGCCGGAAAGAAACGGACGTTTCGTGCGCAAGCTCGCGCTGTCCGCGCGGCTCGTCGGGGGCGGCTCGTGGCGACGAAGCACGACGCTGCGCGATCCGACGACCGAGCTCGCCCGCATCAAGGCTGCGCTCGGACCCAAGCTCGCGGAGTTGCCCGCGCCGGTGCTCGAGCTCAGGCTCGAGCTCGTCGAGCTGACCGAGCACGACGGACAGCAGCTCGAGCTTCTGCCGGCGGCCGGAGGAGAGTTGGACGTTCGACTACGTGAGGGTCTGCGTCAGGTACGTGCGAGTACGGGCTCGGGCTCGGTCAACCAGGTCGTGGAGGTCGCGCCGTGGTCGCGCATTCCAGAGACACGCGCGTTGTTCGTTCCGCGGGACGACTAAACGAACCTCGTCCGGCGGTCGTCGAGGCTCGCGTCGACGGCACGCCCGTGCGGGTGAACCGCTTGCCGGTCGAGCTCGTGCGCGAGGAGTGGCGCGTGGTGGATCGGTGGTGGACGGAGGAGCCGGTGTCTCGGCGCTACTTCGAGGTGGTGTTGCAGTCAGGGGAGAACGCCGTTGTCTTTCGCGACGAGGAGCGCAGCTGCTGGTTCACCCAGCGCGGTGCGTAAGAACGAATCAGTCGCTGCGAGACGCCGCCAAGATTTGCTGCGCTCTGGTAAGGGCTTGCTCGGCGACCAGGACCTCGCGCGGGCCACCGCCCGGCATGCCGTCCATGGAGCCGACGCTGAAATTCGTCGGCTGGTGGTCGCACTCAATCCCTTCCGTACGCAAGAGCCCGCAGACCAGCTCTGCCTCGTTCTCGGTCGACAGGACTGTCAAATGGACGAGCATCGACAACAGTCAGATTACCCTGCGCAAGAACTCGTGGAAGTTGTTGCTCGGCGCATGGATGTTGAGCAGTCGCGCGTGTTGTCCGTCGTGGTTTCCGAACGTGTGCGTGACACCGATCGGCGCGGCGACGAACGAACCGGCCGGCAGACGCATCCACTCGTCTCCGACGAGGAAATCGACCTCGCCGTCGAGGACGTAGAACGAGTCCACCTGGTCGTCATGGGCGTGCGGATCGGGTCCCTCGAAGCCCGGCTCGAGCGTGAACTCGATCAACGCGAGCTCCTCGCGCCCGACCTTGATCGTTGCGATGCGGCTGTTCGCGACGAGTCGCTCGCCGTCGCCGGGAGGCAGGAAGACGGCGTCGGTGGGCGGCTTGCCGCTTCCCGGCGGGGCGTCGATGCTGTCGAAGCCGCCGGGCTCGCCGCGATTCCGCTCGCGCAGGTTGTCGGCGAATCTGCCGTCCGGCGTGTGGAAGTTCAGGAAACGCGCCCGAGACGTGCTGCGGAATCCGTGCACGACCTCGGGCGGTGCGCAGACGAACGCGCCCGGCTCGAGCGGCTTCTCCTCGTCGTGCACGAGCACGGCGAGGCCGCCTTCGAGCACGTAGAACGAGTCCGCATGCTGTCGGTGATAGTGCGGCTCGGCGCCGTCGCGCGCATCCGGGAAGAGCGACTCGGTGATGCAGAGCTGCTCGAACGTGGCCTTGAGCACGATTCTGCCGCCGAAGAGCGACTCACCCTCGCCGGGCCTGAGCACGACTCCGTCCATTGCGGGCGAGTATGACGATCGAGCGGCGCGCAGCGCCCGTCCGCGAAAGCGGACCGGGGGAGGAGGTTCGGGGGAACCGGAAGGTTCCCTCGAGGACGAGCGATACGTCTCCGAAGATCGAGCTGCAACCAGAGTTTCCGCACCGGACGCGGAAGCGGGAGCGGCTTGCTCCTGGCACCGCAAGCCGCACGACCGTTCCCTACGTCGAGCTGCACGCGCACTCGTCGTACTCGTTTCTCGACGGTGCATCGCTGCCTGAGGAGCTCGCCGTCCGCGCCGCCGAGCTCGAGTATCCCGCGCTCGCGCTCACCGACCACGACGGCGTCTACGGCTCGCTCGAGTTCGCACACGCAGCCAAGCACTTCGGCGTCCGGCCGATCACCGGCGCCGAGGTGACGCTGGCGGACCGCTCGCACGTCACGCTCCTTGTCGAGACGCCGAAGGGCTACGCGAACCTCTGCCGGCTGCTGACCGCAGCCCATGCGCACACTCGGCCGCCTGGAAAAGAAGCGCAACCGCCGGCAGACCCCGCACTCGACCAGCGTCTGCTCGAAGACCTGAACGACGGGCTCGTGTGCCTCTCCGGTTGCGCGCGGCACGGGCTCGCGGTACGCAATCCGAACGGCGCCGCTCGCCTGGCGCACGTGTTCGGACCAGATCGCTTCTTCGTCGAGCTCCAACGGCCGTACGAGCGCGGTGACGCACGTCGCAACGCAAGCCTGCGCAACCTTGCAGAGTCGCTCGGCGTTCAGACGATCGTCACGGGCGACGTGCACGCGCATCATCCGCGCAGAGCGGCACTGCAGGACGTCCTCGTCGCCGTGCGGAACCGCAGCTCACTCGACGGCTGCGAGGCGGAGCGGCGCGGCAACCACGAATGCGTCCTGCTCACTCCGGCCGAGATCGTCGAGCGCTTCCCGGACGACCGCAGGGCTGTCGCCCGCACGGTCGAGCTCGCCGAGCGGCTGCAGTTCGATCTCACGCAGGAGCTCGGCTACCGCTACCCCGACTTCTCCGACAGTCCAGAGCCGGCGATCGTCCAGCTTGCACAGGTCTGCGACCGCACCTTCGAGGATCGCTACCCGCGAGGCCACAAGCTTCGGCGCGAGGCGCGGGCGCGGCTGGAGGACGAGTTGAAGCTGATCGAGGAGCTCGGGCTCGCGGGCTTTTTCCTGCTGCACTGGGACGTCCTCGAGCTCGCGCGCGAGTGCGCGCTCCAGGTCCGGGGGCGAGACTCGCCGCGGCACGCACTGCCGCCGGGTCGAGGGCGAGGCTCGTCGGTCGGCTCGCTCGTCTGCTACCTGACCGGCCTGTCGCACGTCGATCCGGTCGGTGCTGAGCTCTCTCTCGGCAGATTCCTCAACCGCGAGCTCGATTCCGTTCCGGACATCGACCTGGACTTCCCGCGAGACATCCGCGAGAAGCTGATCGTCGCCGTCACCGAACGCTACGGCCGCGACCATGCAGCCCTCGTCGCCTCGTTCGCGACGTATCGCTCACGCGGAGCCATTCGTGACGTCGGCAAGGCGCTCGGCCTTCCGTACGCCGAGCTCGAACGGATCGCCCGCGTCTCGGAAGGCTGGAACGCCAAGCGGATCGCCGAGGAGTTGCAGCTCCTTCCCGACGCGGACCGCAAGCTGGTCTCCCCGCGCTGGCGCGCGTTCGCGGAGCTCTGCAACGAGATCGCCGGCTTGCCGCGCCACATCTCCCAGCACCCGGGCGGGATGGTCATCTCGTCGCGACCGCTCGTCGAGCTCGTGCCGGTACAGCCTGCCGTCATGGCCGGCCGCCAGATGTGCCAGTGGGACAAGGACTCGTGCGCGGATGCAGGCTTCCTCAAGATCGATCTCCTCGGCCTGGGGATGCTCTCCGCAGTCGAGGATTGCGTCGACCAGATTGCCCGCCTCCGTGGAGAGCCGATCGACCTCTCACGAATTCCGCTCGACGATTCAGCCGTCTACGAGGAGATCCAGCGGGCCGACACCGTCGGCGACTTCCAGATCGAGAGCCGTGCCCAGATGCAGAGCCTGCTGCGCACGAAGCCGGAGTCGATCGAGGACCTGACCGTGCAGGTCGCACTCGTGCGACCCGGTCCGATCCAGGGCAAGGCCGTCCATCCGTACATCGAGCATCGCCAGCGCCTGCGCGAGGATCCCGAGTTTGTTCCGCCGGTCGACCATCCGCTCCTCTCCGACTGCCTGCAGTCGACGCTCGGCGTCGTCGTGTTCCAGGATCAGGTCCTCGAGGTCGCGATCGCGCTCGCGGGCTTCAGCGTGGGGGAGGCGGAAGGTCTGCGTCGTGCGATGAGCCGCAAGCGCTCGCACGACGCACTCGAGGCCTACCGCGAGCGCTTCGTGGAGGGTGCCCTCCGCAAGGGAGTCGACGTGGAGACTGCCGACCTCGTCTACGACAAGCTCGTGGGGTTCTCCGGCTTCGGCTTTCCGAAGTCCCATGCGGCGGCGTTCGGCCTGCTCGCCTACCAGTCGGCCTGGCTGAGGCATCACCACCCTGCCGAGTTCCTCTGCGCGCTGCTGAATGCGCAGCCGATGGGCTTCTACCCGCCTGCGACACTCGTCCGCGACGGGCAGCGGCGTGGTGTCGAGACGCGACCGCCGGACGTGAACGTCAGCGCGGCGAACTGCACGGTTGAGAAGGGTGCCGTGCGGATCGGCATCGACTATGTGAACGGGATCGGCGAGGACGAGGCGAGCGCGGTCGTGGTGGAGCGGGAACGCGGCGGCCCGTTTCGGAGCATCCGAGATCTCGCCCAGCGCACGCAGCTTTCGGACCACGCGCTCGAGACGCTGATCGTCTCGGGCGCAACAGACTGTTTCGGGTTGCCGCGCCGCCAGCTGCTCTGGCAACTCGGGCTCGTGCCCCGCTCGCAGAGCGTGCCGGGTTCGGGCGGCGAGGAGAAGCAACTCGCCCTTCCGCTCGACCCGACCGCTGAGACGCCCGAGCTCCCCGAGCCGACTGTCTGGGAGCGGATGCTCGCCGACTATCGGACGACGAGTCTCTCCGTCGGCGTTCACCCGATGGAGCTACTGCGAGCCCACCTGCCCCGAGGCGTCGTTTCGTCACGTGAGCTCGACTCGGCCTCCGACCGAGCGCACGTAGCCGTGGCCGGCATGGCCGTGGCACGACAGCGTCCTTCGACTGCGAACGGCGTCGTGTTCATGCTGATCGAGGACGAGTTCGGCGCGGTGAATCTGATCGTGCCGCCGTCCGTCTACGACAAGCATCGCGCGATTGTGCGCGGGGAGCCGCTCATCCTTGCACGAGGCCGCTTCGAACGAGTCGAACGCAACCAGAACGTGCTCGTTCGCTCGCTGGAGACCCTCGGCCCGCTCGCACGGCAGGTCTCACGGGAAACCGAGGTGGGCGCCAGCCTGCCCGGCGCCCACCACTTCGGGCATCGCTAATTAGAACGTGCGGACGTACTCGCGCTTGATCGCGCGACCGTCCTTGCTGCTCGTGCCGGTCGAGACGGCCGCGTTCTTCAGCGCGGTCTCGACGCTGCTCGGGCTCGCACTTGCATGGGTCGACAGGTAGAGCGCGGCCCCGCCGGCAACGTGCGGCGTTGCCATCGACGTGCCCGATAGGGTCGCGTAGCCGCCGCTCTTGTACGTCGAGTAGATGCTGACGCCGGGAGCCCAGAGATCGACGCAGCTCCCGTAGTTGCTCCAGGATGCCTCCTGGTCGCCGCTGTCGGTCGCGGCGGTCGTCGCAACCCCGCCCGCAGTGCCTGCTGCCGCCGGCGAATGCCCGCATGCGTTCGCGCCGTCGTTCCCTGCGGCCACCGCGAAGAACACGCCCTGTCCGACCGCGCCTTTGACCGCGTCATCCACGGCGGAGTTTTGCGCACCGCCGAGACTCATGTTTGCGACGGCCGGCCGCGCCGTCGTGCTCGCGACATAGTTGATGCCGCTGATGACGGACGACCAGGAACCGCTCCCGGCGCAGTTGAGAACCTTGATCGCGTGCAGGCGGATGCCCGGAGCGACGCCCACGACGCCGTTCGAGTCATCTTTCGCGCCGATCGTCCCGGCGACGTGAGTGCCGTGACCGTTGCAGTCGGTCTTCGGGCCGTTCGCGAAGCTCTTGAACTCGACGACGCTCAGATCGGGATGTGACGTGTCGATGCCGGTGTCGATGACGTAGGCATCCACGTTCGTGATCGCCCCCGAGCCGTTCCCCGCGAGAGTCGAGCTGAGATCGGCGTCGATCCTGTCCACTCCCCAGGGCAGCACCTGGGCAGTTGCGGTGGCGATACCGTCGCGGACGACATAGGCCACGTTCTGGTCGGCGCGCACGGCTGCAACCCGATCATTCGGGATGACGGCCGAGTAGCCGTGGAGCGCGACTGACCAGACGTTGTCCACGGCCGCTCCGTACCGCGCCGAATGCAGATTTGCGACAGCCTGCGAATCGACTGCGTTCTTGAGGACGACGATGTAACGGGCTGCCGCCGGTGCTCCGCTCGCCTGGGCGGAGATCGGCAGGACGGCAACGAGTGCAGCGAACAGCAGAGCCAGCAGGGTGGTTCGACGCATGGACCCCTCCAGAGGTTTTTGACGGACGCCCAAATCGTAGGCGGCTGTACGGATGCTTACAAGGTCAGTAGGCGGCTGCCTGCTCGTCCGGGGCGCGCTGCTGCATCGGCGAGGCATGCTCCTGGCGAGCCAGGTTGAACGCAGTGTTCACGAGTGCGACATGGGTGAACGCTTGCGGAAAGTTCCCGAGCTGCCGCTGCGTCGACGGATCCCACTCCTCGGCCAGCAGACCGAGGTCGCTACGGAGGTCGAGAAGGCTCTGGAAGACCTCCTCGGCCTCGTCGAGACGTCCTTGGAGTGCGAGGTTGTCGGCGAACCAGAAGGTGCACGGCAGGAACGCGCCCTGACCCGGCGGCAGGCCGTCGACGTTCTGCTCTTCGTCGTCGTCCAGGTAGCGATAGACGAAACCGTCCCGAAAGAGCTCCCGCTCGATCGCGGCGACGGTGCCGACCATGCGCGCATCGTCGGCGGGCAGGAAGCCGACGAGCGGAATCACGAGGAGGCTCGCGTCGAGCCGCTTCGAGCCGTACGACTGAGTGAAGGAGTTGAGCTCGGCGTCGAAGCCCTTCTCGCAGATTTCGCGATGGATCCGGGAACGGATCTCGCGCCAGCGCTCGACCGGCCCCGCCCGCCCGAACCGCTCGACCGCCTGGACGCCGCGGTCGAACGCGACCCAGGCCATCACCTTCGAGTGCGTGAAGTGCCGCCGCGGGCCTCGCACCTCCCAGATGCCCTCGTCCGGCTCCTTCCAGGCTTGCTCGAGGAAGCCGAGCACGCGTCGCTGCAGCGCCCAGGCCTCCTTCGACATCTCGAGGTCATGTACGCGGCCCTGGTGCATCGCATCCATCACCTCGCCGTAGACGTCGAGCTGGAACTGCTCGGCGGCCGCGTTGCCGGCTCGCACCGGCCTCGACCCCTCGTAGCCGGGGAGATGGTCGAGCGTGAACTCGGACAGTCGCCTTTCTCCTGCGACGCCGTACATGATCTGGAGGGCGGCGGGGTCGCCCGCGGCTGCGCGCAGAAGCCACGTGCGCCAGGCGCCCGCCTCCTCGACGAAGCCGGCGTTGAGAAAGGCAAGGAGTGTGAGGGTGGCGTCCCGCAGCCAGCAGAAGCGGTAGTCCCAATTGCGCTTGCCGCCGATCTTCTCCGGGAGCGACGTCGTCGGAGCGGCGACCATGCCACCGGTCGGGGCATACGTGAGCGCCTTCAACACCACGAGCGAGTGAAAGACGTCCTCCTGCCAGCGGCCCCTGTAGGAACAGTGCTGGGACCATTCCTGCCAGTAGTCGATCGTGTCCTGCAGTGCGTCCTCCGCGTTGATGGCGCGCGGTGGACGCTCGTTCGACGGGTACCAGGTCAAGACGAACGGGATGCGCTCGCCCTCGCGAACCGTGAACTCGCCGACCGTGCGCATGTTCTCACCGCGATTCTCGACCGGAGTCCTGAAACAGAGCGCGTCCGGTCCGGCGACCGCAATGCGCGAGTCGTCGATCCGGCGGACCCAGGGAATCGTCGTGCCGTAGTCGAACCTGATCACGAGCTCGGAAGTCATCTCCACCTCGCCGCTCAATCCTTCGACGATTCGCACGATGTCCGGCGCTTTGCCGCGAGGCGGCATGAAGTCGATCACGCGCACGGCGCCGCCCTCTGTCTCCCACTCCGTCTCGAGCACGAGCGACCTCGGGCGGTAGCGGCGGTCGGACTGCCAACTGTCGCCGCGCGGCGAGACGATCCAGCGCCCGTGATCGGAGGTCCCGAGCAGCGCGGCGAAACAGGAGGCCGAATCGAAGCGCGGGAAGCAGGCCCAGTCGATCGAGCCGTCACGCCCGACGAGGGCAGCCGTCTGCAGGTCGCCGATCATCCCGTAGTCCTCGATGCGAGCCATCAGCGGTCCTCGATCTCGAGTGCGAAGCGGCGGAAGCGTTTCAAGACCGCCCGGTTGAAGGCGTCCTCGTACTCCTCGGCTGCGCCGTCTTCGAGGGTGGACGCGAAGTTGTCCCGTAGGTCGGCGAGCACCTCGGTCCCGGTCTCGACCAGGTCGACGTAGTCGCCGTAGCGTTCCTCTGCCTCGCCGCGTCCGGCGCGGTTGTACGCGCGCTCGGCGGCGACGCAGTCCTCGATCAGCCCGCGATGGTCGCGCTCGAACAGGTCGAGCTGCCGCTCGATCAACTCCGCGAAGCGCGGCCGCCTGAGCCTCACGCGAGCCCCCGGTAGAGCGCCTCGTGAGCCTCGGCGGCCGCGTCCCAGGTCAGGGTCTCGCGGGCGCGTCGAGCTCCTGCGCGCGCCGCCTCGAGCGCCGCCGGGTCGTCGAGCAGCTCCCGCGCCGCCGCTGCGAGCCCGCTGACGTCGCCCGGCTCAACGACCCGGCCGGCGCCGAACTCACGCACCGGCGCGGCGATGCCACCGACGTCGTACGCGACGGCGGGAACGCCCGCCCCCAGCGCCTGGAGCAGGGCACCGCTCTGGTCGAGCTCGGGGCGATACGGGAAGAGCGCCACCGTTGCCTCGCCGAGGGCGCGTTCGAGCTCGCTTCGGGAGAGGTAGCCGAGACGCCACTCCGCCAGATCTCCGGCCTCGGCGCGGTAGCCGTTCAGCGGCTCAAGGGGATCACCGGCGACGAGCAGCCGCGCTCCCTCGATCTGTCGCACCGCCGCGATTGCGTCGCCGAGACCTTTGTAGGGGCGAATCGTGCCGAGGCAGAGCAGCGTTCGGCCGTCGTCCGCGCGTGGCGGCTCGCTCGGAAAGGCCGGGTGTGGGATGACGTGCGCGTCGACGTCCAGCTCGGCGAGTCTCTGACGGCCACGTTCGCTGTGCACGACGACACGGTCGAACCGGGAGAGCAACTGTCGCCAGAGCGCCTGCTTCTTCGCGGTCCGTCGAGGCACGAGATCGTGGGCGGTGAAGACCGTCGGGACGCGCGGTCGCAGTAGCAAGCGATCGAGCTCCGGCGCCGCCAACCACTGGAGGTGAAGGACGTCTGCCGGGCGGCGGAGCATGGCGAGGGTGGCGGGCACGTGTTCGACCAGCTTGAGCGGAATCCGAACGGGAGAACGGCCGAAGAGGCGCGACGAGAGCGGATAGAAGATCTCGCTACGACGGTAACCGTCGGGGGTCGGCGTCTCGCCGTAACGGAAGCGTGAGGTGAGGAGCTCGACATCCAGTCCGCGCGCCGCGAGGGCAGCGGCGAGCTCGTGGTCGTACGCCGGCGTGAAGGCCGGGGGGTCGGCAAGCAGGATCCGCATCGGCAGTACAGTAGAACGCCTGCTCGTCCGGACCTGGAATGTCTTCCACGGGAACACGCAGCCGCCAACGAGGAGAGCCTTCCTCGAGCAGATGGTCCGGTTGGCGAGCCGTGACCGCCCCGCCGTGCTCTGCCTGCAAGAGCTGCCGGTCTGGTCGCTCGCTCGACTCGAGTCCTGGAGCGGCATGACCTCCGTCGCGGACGTCACCGAGCGTCCGAGGATCGGGCCCGTTCCGTCGAGCGCAGAGCTGGGTCGGATCATCACCGAGCTCAACCACGGTCTGTTCCGCTCGGCCTTCACCGGCCAGGCCAATGCGATCCTCCTGGGGGCCGGCCTTTGGGTGATGGGGCGGCGCCACCTCGTCCTCAACTCCTTCCGCTTTCGACGGGCGCAAGCGCGACGTCTCGGGTTGAGCAAGGCCGCGCGCCGTGCGTGGGGGAGGGAGCGCCGCGTCTGCCAGGTCGTACGCATCGGGAGTGGCGATGGCACGTTCGTGGTCTGCAATCTGCACGCGACCGGCTCGTCCGACAAGCGTCTGGCGGATGCCGAGTTGCTTCGCGCAGCGGTGTTCGCCGACGGGGTCGCGCAGCCGGCCGAGCCTGTGCTCCTCTGCGGCGACTTCAACCTGAGCGTCCAGAACTCGAAGACGCTCGCAAGCCTCAGCGACCCGGAATGGGGCTTCACGGGGCCGACGCCTACCGGCATCGACCATGTTCTGGTGCGCGGACTGTCGGCGGGGCCGTCCGAACGTTGGCCCTCCGAGAGGCGCACGTTCGAAGGCCGCGTGCTTTCGGACCACGCGCCCGTCGACCGGGACGTGAAATGACTCCCGCCGAGGCGCGGGCGCAGTTCCCGGTTCTCGAGCGCCTGGCGTACCTGAATGCGGGCACGCTCGGTCCGCTCGCACGCGGCACGCTCGACGCGATCGCTGAGCGGTTGCGCTTCGACCAGGACCACGGCCGTGCCGGGCGGGCCTGGTTCGACGACGTGCTTGCGCTTCGCAGCCGCGTCCGAGCGCAGATCGCCGACCTGATCGGAACGAGTGCCGACCGCGTCGCCCTCACCGACTCCACGACCGACGGTTGCAACATCGTCCTCTCCGGGCTGGGGCTCGGACCTGGTCACGAGGTCGTGACGACGGATGCCGAGCATCCCGGACTGCTGCTGCCGCTGCACGTCTCCGATGCGCAGGTGCGTGTGGCCGAGGTCGCAGCTCGGCCGACGGCGGCTGCACTCGAGACGATTCTCTCCTGCATCACCCCGCGCACGCGTCTGCTCGCCCTCTCCCACGTGCTCTGGACAACCGGGCAGCGCATGCCCGTGCACGAGCTGAAGCGTGAGAGTGGCCTGCCGGTCCTCGTCGACGGCGCGCAGTCGGTCGGCGCGATCCCCGTCGAGCTGGGCGAGCTCGACTACTACACCGTCTCGTGTCAGAAGTGGCTCTGCGGTCCTGACCCGCTCGGCGCCCTCTACGTGCGAGAGCCGGAAGCCTTGCGCATCGCGTTGCCGAGCGGCTTCGCGCAGAAGTCGATCAAGTCCGACGGGAGCTTCGAGCCCGTCGCCGGCGCGGCCCGTTTCGACTCCGGCTGGCTCACACCGCCGGCGCTCGCGGGACTCGAAGCCGCTCTCGCAAGTGCTCCGCAGTGGAGGTACGAGCGCGGCGTCGAGATGGCCGAGCTCTGTCGCACCACCCTCTCAGAGAGCTTCGACGTGATCGGCGAGCGGACCGAGAGCACGCTCGTGTCGTTCGTCGCCGGAGACGGCCCCGCCGCAATCTCCGCGCGACTCTACGAGGCGGGTGTCGTCGTACGCGACCTGCCGGGAACAGCCTGGCTTCGTGCTTCTTGTGGCTGGTGGACGAGCGAGGACGACATCGCGCGCCTGCTCGCCGGGCTCAGCTCTCCGGCAGCAGAGCGTAGAGGCTGAGCACGGTCCCGTCGGGATCCTCGAGCTGCGCGTAACGCATTCCCCAGAACGCGTCCCAGGGCTCCTTGTAGGGGCTCCCACCCGCCGTCATGAGCTCTGCGTAGACCTGGTCGACTTCGGCGGGCGACTCGCAACGGAACGCTCCACCCTCGGCGTGCCCGCCTGTCGGACGCTGCCACTCGGGGTCGAAGGAACGCATCACCTCTTCGGTGTCGAGCGCGTAGCGGAAACCGCCGGGCAGCTCGGCCTCGGCATGACCCTCGTTCTCGGCCCCTTGCGGAAACTCGAGCCCGAGCTTGCGGTAGAAGGCGACGGAGCGCGCCATGTCGCTCACGACGACGCCGAAGAAGTCCAGCTGCGGCGTCACGCCTCGGCGATCTCCGCCGTGCGCAGCCCGAGCTCCGGTGCAATCGGCTGCAGCGCTGCCACCACGTTGCGGATGTGTTCGTCGAGGTCGATGCCGAGGCCTTCGGCCCCCGCATACACCTCGTCGCGATGCACGCCCGCCGCGAAAGAGGGTTGCTTCAGCTTCTTCTTGACTGACTTCGGCTCGAGCCCGTCCAACCCTGTCGGCCGGACGAGGCCGCAGGCGTGCACGAAGCCGGAAAGCTCGTCACACGCGAAGAGCGTCTTCTTGAGCTGTGTGTCTCGCGGCATGGCCAGGTGTTCCGCATGCGACAGCACCGCCTCGATCACCTCTTCCGGATACCCCTCCTCGCGCAGGATCGGCGCGCCGTCTTGTGGATGCTTGTCGAGCGTGGGGTGGATCTCATAGTCGAAGTCGTGGAGGAGCGCGACCACGCGCCAGAGCTCCTCGTCCTCGCCGAAGTGGCGGGCGTACCAGCCGGTCGACGCCTCGACGGCGAGCGCGTGACGCCGCAGCGCCTCGCTCTGCGTGTGTTTCGTGAGCGTCTCCCAGGCCCGTTCGCGTGTCGTCTCCACGACGTGGGTAGGCTACCGCGATGTCTCAGACCGTCGTCATCGGACGGGCGGCCGAGTCTTTCGTCATCGAGGGCGGGCGGCCGCTGTACGGGCGGATCCAGGCGGCGGGAAACAAGAACGGCGCCCTCCCGATCCTCGCTGCCTGCCTGCTGACGACCGAGCCGGTCGTCCTTCGCAACGTGCCGCGCATCGTGGACGTGGAAACGATGATCGAGCTGCTGAACGACGTGGGCGCGGAGGCGGAGTGGACGGGCGCGAACGAGGTGCAGATTCAGGCGGCAGAGATCACGAAGCAGGAGCTGGACGAGGAGCTCTGCAGCCGAATGCGCGCTTCCTTCCTCCTGACCGGACCGCTGCTGGCCCGCGTCGGGCACGTCAGTGCGCCGCCGCCCGGCGGTGACGTGATCGGCCGGCGGCGGCTCGATCCGCATATCCATGCGTTCGCCGAGCTCGGCGCGCAGATCGACATCGGCCGGCGCTACGAGCTGCGCGGGGGGTCACTGAGCGGCAAGCACATCTTTCTGGACGAGGCCAGCGTCATGGCGACCGAGAACGCCGTCATGGCCGCGACGTTGACGCGCGGTGAGACAGTGATCGGCAACGCGGCGTGCGAACCGCACGTCCAGGATCTCTGCCGCTTCCTCGTCTCGCTCGGCGCGCAGATCGAGGGCATCGAGTCGAACGTCCTCCGCATCCAGGGCGTCGAGACACTCCGTGGGGGCGAATGGGAGATCGGCCCCGATCACATCGAGGTCGGCAGCTTCATCGGTCTCGCGGCGATCACCGGCGGGGACGTCACTGTCGACGGGGTCAAGCGGGCCGACCTGGTCTCGCTCCTGCATGGTTTCGAAAAGCTCGGCGTGAAGGTGGAGCTCGGGGACGACTTCGTGCGCGTGCCTCCCCGGCAAGAGCTCGCCGTCCAGGACGACCTCGGTGGTCACGTTCCGAAGATCGAGGACGGCCCCTGGCCGGCGTTTCCTTCCGACCTCACGTCCGTCGCGCTGACCGTCGCCACTCAGGCGGCCGGGACGATCCTCATGTTCGAGAAGATGTTCGAGAACCGCCTGTTCTTCACGGACAAGCTGGTGAGCATGGGCGCGCGCATCATCCTCTGCGACCCGCACCGTGCAGTCGTGACGGGCCCGTGCAGGCTCCGCGGCCAGCGAATGGAGAGCCCGGACATCCGCGCCGGCATGGCGATGCTGCTCGCGAGCCTGTGCGCCGAAGGGCCCTCGACGATAGGCGCGGTCCATCAGATCGACAAGGGCTACGAGCGCATCGACGAACGCCTGCGCGCGCTCGGCGCGCAGATCGAGCGCACCGAGAGCTAGGCCGAGAGCTAGGCCGAGAGCTAGTACGCTCCCCCACGATGGCGGCGACCGGACAGGGCCGCGCGAGCGCGCGCGTGAACGTCGCCGGTCGCGGCGAGACGAACGTCGGAACCGGCCTGCCGGTGCTCGACCACCTGCTGACGACCCTCGCGGTCTACGGCTCCTTCGACCTGGCTCTGGAGGTCGAGCCGGGACCGCCGGAGGTCGAGATCAGTGCCGCGGCACGGTCGCTCGGCGAAGCGTTGACCGGACCGCTCCGCGCGGATGGAGCAGCCGGACATGCGTCCGCGTTCGTTCCCGCCGACGAGGCACTTGCACACGTGGCGCTGGAGGCATCCGGCCGGCCGCTGCTCGTCTCGAACGTCGACCTGTCCCAGGCACGCATCGCCGGCCTCGCAGGCGATCTGGCGGCACGCTTCCTGGAAGAGCTGGCGCAGTCCGCGGGCCTGACGCTGCACGTGCGACTGGTCGAAGGACGGGATACGCAACACGTGCTCGCAGCGATCTTCAAGGCGCTCGGCGTCGCGCTCGCACAGGCCTGCCGGCCGCGCGGAAAGGAGAACGGATGAAGGAAGTCGTGAGAACGGAGACGGCGCCGGCGCCGTTCCAGGGTGCGCCCTACTCGCAGGCGATCAAGGCGAACGGACTCGTGTTCGTGGCGGGGCAAGTTGGAATCAGACCCGACGACCCAAGCCCGGTCGGGGACGGCATCCGGGAGCAGACCGAGCAGGTGCTCGCCAACATCCGCGCGATCCTCGAGGCAGCCGGCAGCGGCATGGACCGCCTCGTGAAGACGACCGTGTTCCTCACGAACCTCGACGACTTCCCCGGGATGAACGAGGTCTACGCCAAGCACGTGGGCGACCAACCGCCCGCCCGCTCGACCTTCGAAGTCGGAAAGCTTCCGCCCGGCCTGCTCGTCGAGATCGAAGCCATCGCAGTTCAGTAGCACTCCGTGGATCGGACAATCGAGGAGTTCGTGCGCAGTCTCGGGCTCGACGCGTACCTGGTCGGCGGTGCCGTTCGCGACGAGCAGCTCGGGCTCGAGTCGAAGGACGCCGACTTCGTGGTGCCAGGTGTGGACTACGAGGGCCTGCAGGCCGC
>JBKPTB010000159.1:0-11917 GCA_046735315.1 Actinomycetota bacterium | reverse complement strand
GTTGGGGACAGGCACCTCCGGTGGCAGTCCGTCCGTGCAAAGAAAAGGGCCGGCGCAAGGCCGGCCCTTTGAGAGTAGGAGGCGAGGCCTCGTTACATCATCCCGCCCATGTCAGGCATGCCTGCGCCGGCGCCGACCGGGTTCTTCTCCGGCGGCTCGGCGACGACAGCCTCGGTCGTGAGGATGTTCTTCGCGATCGACGCGGCGTTCTGCAGCGCCGAGCGCGTGACCATGGTCGGGTCGATGATCCCGGCGGCGAAGAGATCCTCCACCTCGCCGGTCTCGACGTTCAGGCCGTGGCCCTTAGGGGCCTCACGCACCTGCGAGACGACGACGGAGCCCTCAAGGCCGGCGTTCTGCGCCAGCTGGCGGAGCGGCTCCTCGAGCGCCCGGACGATGATCGCAGCGCCTGTCCGCTCGTCGGGATCCTTGATCCCGTCGAGCTTGATCGCGTCAACCGCGTTGACGAGCGCGACGCCGCCACCCGGGACGATGCCCTCCTCGAGGGCAGCCCGCGTGGCCTGCAGCGCGTCCTCGACGCGGTGCTTCTTCTCCTTCATCTCCGTCTCGGTCGCGGCGCCGACCTTGACGACGGCCACACCGCCCGCGAGCTTCGCCAGGCGTTCCTGGAGCTTCTCGCGGTCGAAGTCGGAGTCGGTGTTCTCGATCTCGTTCTTCAGCTGCTTGATCCGGCCCTTGATCCCCTCGGAGTCGCCTGCGCCGTCGATGATCGTCGTCGTGTCCTTGTCGACGACTACGCGGCGGGCGCGGCCAAGCTGCGAGACCTTCGTGTTCTCGAGCTTGAGGCCCATCTCCTCGGTGATCACCTCAGCGCCGGTGAGGATCGCGATGTCCTCGAGCATCCGCTTGCGGCGGTCACCAAAGCCCGGCGCCTTGACGGCGACGGCGGTGAAGGTGCCGCGGAGCTTGTTGACCACGATCGTCGCGAGCGACTCGCCCTCGACGTCCTCGGCCACGATCAGCAGCGGCTTGCCGGCCTGGATCACCTGCTCGAGAATCGGCAGCAGGTCCTTGACGGCCCCGATCTTCTGGTTCGCGACCAGGATGTAGGGGTCTTCGAGGACTGCCTCCATGCGCTCGGCGTCGGTGATCATGTACGGGGACAGGTAGCCCTTGTCGAACTGCATGCCTTCGGTGAACTCGAGCTCGAGGCCGAACGTCTGGCCCTCCTCGACGTTGACGACGCCGTCCTTGCCGACCTTCTCGATCGCGTCGGCGATCACGTCGCCGATCTCGCGCTCCCGCGCCGAGATGGTTGCGACCCGGGCGATGTCCTCCTTGCCGTTGACCTCCTTGGACTGGCCCTTGAGGTCATCGACGACGGAGTCGACCGCGGTCTCGATGCCACGCTTCAGCGCCATCGGGTTCGCGCCCGCGGCGACGTTCTTCAGGCCCTCGCGGACGACCGCCTGGGCGAGCACGGTAGCCGTCGTGGTGCCGTCGCCGGCCACGTCGTTCGTCGCCGTCGCCACTTCACGGACGAGCTGCGCGCCCTGATTCTCGAAGACGTCTTCGACCTCGATCTCACGGGCGATCGTGACGCCGTCGTTGGTGATGGTCGGCGCGCCGAACTTCTTGTCGAGCACGACGTACCGGCCCTTGGGGCCAAGGGTGACCTTGACCGCATCGGCGAGGATGTTGACGCCGCGCTCGAGCGACCGCCGCGCATCCTCGCTGAACTTCAGCTCCTTGTAAGCCATTCAGTTTCCTCCCTTTGCTTTTGGTACTAAGCCGCGGCGCCGGCCGGCTCACGCGTCCCGATCACCTTGGCGAGCACATCGGACTCGCGCAGGATCAAGACGTCGTCGGAGCCGAGCTTGACCTCGGTGCCGCCGTACTTCGAAAAGATGATCTCGTCGCCCTCGGCAACTTCCATGGGGATGATTTGTCCCTCGTCGTTGCGGCTGCCAGGGCCGACCGCGAGGATCTTGCCGCGCTGCGGCTTCTCCTTCGCGGTGTCGGGCAGGACGATCCCGCTCGTCGTCGTTTCCTCTTCCTCGAGGACCTCAACGATGAGGCGATCTCCCAGCGGCTGTAGATCCATCCAGATGCCTCCTTGTACGTACTTTGTGACACTGCTTGGCACTCTCAGTTGTGGAGTGCCAGGCGAGTTTATAGCCTGGGAAGCGGGCCGCGCAAGCGGACGCTCATGGCTGGGTCCCCGCTGTGTTACAAACGGGCGGTGAAACGAGAGTTTTCAGCGGGCGGCGTGCTGGTACGGCGGCTTAAAGGCGAATGGGTGCTGGCGGCGATCCGCCCCGCCGGCAAGAAACCGGGCCTGTGGGCGCTGCCCAAGGGGAACATCGGTTCCGGCGAGGACCCGCGCGAGACGGCGCTGCGGGAGGTGCACGAGGAAACCGGAGCCGAGGCGCGGCTGGTCGAGAAGCTCGGCGACGTGCGCTACACATACACGTGGGCCGGAGAGCGGATCTTCAAGATCGTCAGCTTCTTCCTGCTGCGCTACACGGGCGGGCGCCTCGGAGACCTGCCGCCCGAGACCGCGCACGAGGTCGACGAGGTCCGCTGGCTGCCGCTGGATGAGGCGCCGAAGCTGCTCGCCTACGGCGGCGAGCGTCAGATGGCCGAGCGGGCCCTAGCTTTCGTACAGGGCGGAGCCGTATGATCCCCGCGCTTTCGCCGCTGACGTGACTGGAGCCATGTACGCCCTCAACTT
Organism: Actinomycetota bacterium; assembly: GCA_046735315.1. Lineage (GTDB taxonomy): Bacteria > Actinomycetota > Thermoleophilia > Gaiellales > Gaiellaceae > 3-1-20CM-4-69-9. The sequence continues at coordinate 9,222 of JBKPTB010000159.1, read as the reverse complement.
CTACTCGCCGATGGTGGCCGACCAACTGCGCTCCGGACGCAAGACTGCGACGATCCGCCTCGGCGACAAGTCGGGGAAGTACAAGAAGGGCATGATCGTCCAGGTCCTTGCAGGCGCCCGGTACAGCCCGCGGGAGAAAGTGTTCGAAGCCGTGATCGACAAGGTCGACGTGAAGACGCTCGCCGACCTCTCTCCGCGGGAGATCGAGCACGACAACCCCGAGATCCGGCGCACGGAGGAGATGGCGCACTTTCTCGGGCAGCTCTATAACCGTGAGGTCTCGGATGACGCGACGGTCACGGTGATCCGCTTCTCGCAGATCAAGAGCTAGCGCGGCTTGCGGATGGGGACGCCGAACTGCTCCGGCGGGCGCAACTCGGCTCCGCACACCTCGCAGTCGACTGCGAACGCGGAGTTGAATCGCGCGCCGCACTCCGGACAGCGGGCACGGAGTTCGCCGCGGCACTGCGGGCATTCACGCGGCAGCTCACTTTCGAACTCCTCGAAGTAACGCTGCACGAACCCGCAGCCTAGGCAGACGGCGACCCAATCGCCGAGGGTTTTCCGGCGCTCCTCGCGTAGCCAGTCGGCAGCCTTGCCCACAAACGGACTGTAGCCCCGGGCGGGCGCGCAACCGGTTTTCTCTACGGAGCGAGGGCTTGCCCAGTCGTTAGAGTTCCTCGGCGATGGCGATCCGCGAAGCAGAGTCCCTCGGCTCGCTCACCGAGGTGAAGGAGGCCGGCCTCGACCGCGAGGACCTGCTCGGCGTCTACCGGAACATGGTGGTCACGCGAGGCATCGAGGAGCGCGGTCACATCCTCTACAAGCAGGGAAAGATCCCTGGTTCGTTCTACACGGGGCGCGGAAACGAGGCCTCGGCGGTCGGCGTGGCGACGGCAATGGGGCCGAACGACGTCGGCACGCCCCTTCACCGTGACATGGGCGTCCACGTCACCCGCGGGGTCGAGCCGTGGCGGATCTTCGCCCAGTACATGGGCCGCTCGGACGGCCCCACGCACGGCCGAGACGGCAACGTCCACATGGCCGACTCGAACCTCGGCCTGATTGCGATGGTCAGCCACCTGCCGGCCATGCTCCCGGTCGCGGTCGGCTGCGCGCTGGCTTTCCGGATCCGCGACGAGAGCCGCGTCGCCGTCGGCTGGTACGGGGAGGGCGCCTCGGCGCGCGGAGACGCGCACGAGGCGATGAACTTTGCAGGCGTGCGCCGGCTCCCCGTCGTCTTCGTCTGCGACAACAACCAGTGGGCGTACTCGACACCGACCCACCTCGAGTACGCGTGCGAGCACCTCGCCGACCGCGCCACGGGGTACGGATTCGAGGGAGTCGTCGTCGACGGCACCGACGTGCTCGCCGTCTACCGCGAGACGAAGCGCGCGGTCGAGAAGGCCCGTGCCGGAGGCGGGCCGACGCTGATCGAATCGCTGACGCTGCGCATGGAGGGCCACGCCGTCCACGATGACGCCTTCTACGTCCCCAAGGAGATGTTCGAGGAGTGGGCCAAGAACGACCCGATCGAACGCTTCCGAACGTGGCTGTACGAGCACGCCGAGCTGACCGCGGACGAGGAGGATGAGATCTCCGCGGGCGTCAAGAAGCTGCTCAACGATGCGCTCGCGCGCGCAGAGGAGTCGCCGCTACCCGACCCGGCCAAGCTCGCCGACGGCGTCTACGCGACGCCCGAAGACCTCGACACACCGCACCACAAGTAATGCCCGAAAAGACCTATTTACAGGCGATCTCCGACGGCCTCCGCGAGGAGATGCGCCGCGACAAGCGCGTCTTCGTGATCGGCGAGGACGTCGGCGTCTACGGCGGCGCCTTCAAGGTCACGCTCGGCTTTCAGGAGGAGTTCGGCGCCTGGCGCGTGATCGACGCGCCGCTCTCGGAGACCGCGATCGTCGGAGGCTGCACCGGCGCAGCGATCATGGGCATGCGGCCGGTCGCCGAGATGCAGTTCGCCGACTTCATCTCCTGCGCCTGGGATCACCTCGTCACCGTCGCCGCCAAGCAGCGTTGGCGCGCCGGTACGCCGGTGCCGATCACGGTCCGGCTCCCGTCGGGCGGCGGCTTTTCCGGCGGCCCCTTCCACTCGCAGAACCCCGAGAGCTCGTTCGCGCACATTCCGGGGTTGAAGGTGATCTGCCCCGCGACGCCGGAGGACGCGAAGGGGCTGCTCGCGAGCGCGGTCCAGGATCCGAATCCGTGCCTCTACTTCGAGCACAAGCACCTCTACCGGCGGATCAAGGCCGAGGTGCCCGACGAGCGTTACGAGACGCCGCTCGGCAAGGCGCGCATCCATCAGGAAGGCGACGACCTGAGTGTCATCACGTGGGGCGCGATGGTCTACACGGCCGAGGAAGCGGCCCAGCAGCTCGACGGCGACGGCGTCTCGGTCGAGATCATCGACCTGCGGACGCTGGTTCCGTGGGACAAGCAGGCGGTGCTCGATTCCGCGCGCAAGACCTCGAAGGTGCTCGTCCTGCACGAGGACACGCACACGGGCGGCTTCGGCGGCGAGATCGCGGCGACCATCGCCGAGGAGGCCTTCGAGGACCTCGACGCGCCGGTGAAGCGGATCACCGCGCCCGACACGCCGGTTCCGTTCTCGCCGCAGCTCGAGAGAGCCTTTATCCCACAGGTCGAGGACGTAGTCGCAGGGCTACGAGAATTGGCCGAGTACTGATGGCCACCGAGACCGCCGTCGACGTTGTGATGCCCCAGATGGGCGTCTCCGTCTCCGAGGGAACGGTCACGAAGTGGCTGAAGTCGGAAGGCGAGCAGGTCGAGGCCGACGAGGCCCTGCTCGAGATCTCGACCGACAAGGTCGACACCGAGGTCCCTTCGCCGGCGTCGGGGACGGTGACGCAGATCCTCGTCCAGGAAGGCGAGACGGTCGAGGTGGGGACGAAGCTGGCGCAAATCGGCGGCGCGCCGGGTACGAACGGCCAGGCGCAGGCCGCGCCGCCCGAGTCGGCGACCGCTCAGGCTGCGGCTGAGTCCGCAGACGCAGCCGGAGCTGAGGGCGAGACGCCGACTGCTGAAGTGATCGAGGAGGCACGGCCTGCCAAACCCGAGCCGCCCGCGGCGGCGCCGGTCGGTGACGCCGCGACCGATGGCAAGAGCTTCGTCTCGCCAGTGGTGGCTCGAATCGCCTCCGAGCACGGCGTCGATCCGAGCCAAGTGCCGGGCTCCGGCCGCGGTGGCCGCGTGACCAAGAAGGACATTCTCAACTTCATCGAGGAAGGCGCTCCGGCGGCGGCTGCCACTCCGGCGGCGGCTGCCGCCGCCCCTGCAGCTCCCGCGGCCCCCGCCCCACCGCCGGCCGAGGCTCCCGCCGCGCCTGCTCCACCCACGCCAGCACCTCCGCCGCAACCGGTCGTCGCCGAGGCCGGCGAGCAGTTCGAGCCGATGAGCGCCATGCGCCGCGGCATCGCAGAGCACATGCGGCGCTCGCTCGACACCTCCGCTCATGTGACGAGCGCGATCGAGGTCGACATGTCTAGGGTGGTCGCGATCCGCAAGAAGTTGAAGAAGGAGTACGAGCAGGATTACGGCGTCAACCCCACCTACCTTTCCTTCGTCGCCCGCGCGACCGTGGAGACGCTCCGCGACTACCCGTGGATCAACGGCGAGATCCGCGGCGAGCAGATCGTCACGCGGAACTACGTCAACCTCGGCTTCGCGGTCGAGCTCGCGGACGGAAAAGGCCTGATCGTGCCGGTGCTCAAGCACGCTGAGGGCCTGAACCTGCTCGGGATCGCGCGCGGCGTCGCCGACATCGCACAGCGTGCCCGCGACAAGAAGTTGACGCCGGACGAGGTCCAGGGCGGCACCTTCACGATCACCAACCCGGGCGGCTACGGCACCTTCCACGGGACGCCGGTGATCAGCCAGCCGCAGGCAGCGATCCTCGGCACCTATGCGGTCGTCAAGCGCCCGTGGGTGATCCAGGACGACCGCGGCGAGGACGTGATCGCGATCCGCCCGATCATGAACCTGACGCTCACGTACGACCACCGCCTGGTCGACGGCGCTCTCGCCGGCCGCTTCCTGCGCGACCTGCGAGAGCGCCTGCAGACCTGGGACGAGTCGGCGTACTAACCGCAACCGCAGCCGCGACTACGCGGCGCGGCTCGTGATGTGGACGTACGTCTTGTCTGCGTCGCCGCACTCTTCGCGGAGCGCGACCTGCCCGGTGCGGCCTTCACCCTTCCACGAGATCTCTGAGTCGTGGTCTTCGAGCTCGTTGAAGAGGATGTCGAAGCCGACACCTTTTAGCTCCTTCTCGAACTCGTCGTGCGCTTCCTTGACATCGCCCTTGAAGTAGCCCTCGACCACGTTCGTCGGTCCCTGAGTCGACTGCTGGGTGTAGACCAGCTTGTCTTCCTCGATCTGGGGGAAACTCGCCGGCAGCTTTGGCGCGGCAGAGAGGCGCTTGCCGGTGCAGGCGGCCTGCACTTTCTCGCTCAGTTCGCTCTCCTCTGATTTCTTCTCGCCGCTACCGCAACCCGCGGCGACCAAACCGAGCCCGGCGACGAGCACGATCAAGGACATGCGTGCCACACCTGCCTCCCTAGAGTCGGATATCGCGGGGAGTCTATTTGGGGACGAGTTCGGCTTACCGAGCGAGCGGCCCGCGAACCATCACGAATGCCGGCGCAGCTTCGTAGCCGAGACGGGCGTTGATGCTTCTCATCGAGAGGTTCGTCTCGTCATTCGAGGTGTGTAGCTCCTTGTAGCCGGTGCGCCGAGCCCACTCGATCTGGGCACTCTTCAGTGCCGTGGCGATCCCGCGTCCCCGCCACGCCCGCCGCACCACCGTCAGCCCGTGCTCGGCGCCGCCGTCGGACAGCGCGGCGAGGACCGCGGAGCCGACGACCTCGCCGTTCGCCACAGCCACAACGGCGGCCTCGGGCAATGCCGTCGGGGCGTCCAGGACCGCCGAACGCCAGCGTTCGAACGGCCATGCCTCGACGCCGCCCTCGGTCGGGATGTCGGGCGCGCGGCCGACGCGTCGACCGCGGAACTCCGGCAGCACGCGGACCATCGCAAAGAGCAGCCGACCAGCGATGACACCTTCCCGACCCCGCTTGCCGCGGGTTCACCGTCCCAATAGCCGAGCAGGTATGTGCATCCGACATCGTTCGCAAGCGTGTGTTCGAGCTCGTCGACAGCCGGGAGCGGCCCGCCCGAGACGCGGAACGCGACGTCGAGAACCGTCTCCAGCTCTTGCCGGCTCTTCGCCGGACGGATCGAGATCTCAGCCGCCATCTATCCTGCGAGTGTGGCTCGCCCAGCCCGGCTTCTCAACCTCGGCACCGTTCCGTACCAAGAGGCCTGGGATCTCCAGCGCTCGGTGGCGGCCGACGTTTCCGCGGGAGCCTCGCCCGACACGGTTCTCCTGCTCGAGCACCCGCCGGTCGTCACACTTGGGCGCCGGACCGAGGCCGGGGAGCTCCACATCCCGCCAGGGGCGGCGGTCGAGATCGTCGAGACCGACCGCGGTGGAAAGTCCACCTACCACGGGCCGGGGCAGCTCGTCTGCTACCCGATCTTCGACCTCAGCCGGCACGGGCAGGACGTCAAGAAGTACTGCCGGGACCTCGAGGAGGCGCTCATTGACACCCTCAAGTCCTGCGGACTTGAGGGTGGGAGAATCGACGGCCTGACGGGGATCTGGCTCGAAGGACCGCCAAGGAAAATCGCATCGATCGGGATTCACATCTCCAAGTGGGTGACCACCCACGGGTACGCGCTCAACGTCGACCTCGACCCGGCGCCGTTCACGAAATGGATTACCGCTTGCGGGATCGAGGACGCACAGTTCACGACGATTGCGCGCGAGCTCGGCCGGCCCGTGACGGTCGATGAGATGAGGCCGCACGCCGTCGCGGCGCTTGGCAAGGTCTTTAACCTGCACTTCGAGGAAGCTCCCGCCAATGCAGAACTCGCTACCAGTAGCTGAGCGCCCGCGACGCCCCGAGTGGATGAAGGTGCGCGCGCCAAGCGCGAACTCGCGCTACTTCGACGTCAAGAAGCTGATCCACGGGCAGTCGCTGCACACGATCTGCGAAGAGGCGCGCTGCCCCAACATCGCCGAATGCTGGGGCCGCGGCACGGCGACGTTCCAGATCCTCGGCGACACTTGCACGCGCGCCTGCCGCTACTGCTACGTCCACTCCGGCAAGCCCGAGCATCCGCCGGACCCGCTCGAGCCGCTGCGGCTGGCGAAGGCCGCTGCGGAGATGGACCTCAAGCACGTCGTCGTCACGTCGGTCGACCGCGACGACGTCCCCGACCGCGGCGCCGGCCACTACGCGGCGACGATCCGCGCGCTGAAGGCGAAGGTGCCCGAGGCCTCGGTCGAGGTGCTCACCCCTGACTTCCTGGGCGTCGAGGAACAGGCCCTGCGAACGGTGCTGGCCGCCCGGCCCGAGGTCTTCAACCACAACATCGAGACGGTTCGCCGCCTACACACGCGCATGCGCGGGGCAAAGGCGAGCTACGACAAGGCGCTCTGGCTGCTGGCCCGCGCGAAGGAGCTCGCGGACTATCCGGTGCTGACGAAATCCGGAATCATCGTCGGCCTGGGGGAGACGAACGACGAGGTGGTCGAGACGATGCGCGACCTGCGCGAACACGGGGTCGACGTCATCACGATCGGCCAGTACCTGCAGCCGAGCGCCAAGCACGCGCAGATCGACCGCTGGGTTCATCCGGACGAGTTTCGTTCGTTCCGCGAGCAGGGCGAGGCGCTGGGCTTCGGCTCGGTGTTCTCCGGGCCGCTCGTTCGCTCGAGCTATAGGGCGGACGAGCAACGCCATGCGGCCGAGACTGGTCGCGGCGCAGTCGCGGACTGATCCACTCCTGAGTCACTGGGCCCTCCGGGCCCCTCGCGAATCCGGACGCGAGCGGCGGCTCGCGAACCTCGTACCGCTACGTACTCGCGAATCGGCCAGAAGGAGTCGGTACTGCAGACACGAGCGGCGGTCGCGACTGGGTCGCTCCGCTCGCGATCGCACTCGGCCTCGCGGCCGTCGCCGTGAGTGGCCTCGTGCTCTGGGCCCACTCATGAGAAAGAGGGCCGCCGGGGGCGGCCCTCTTTTCATCCGCGGTTTCTCGGAGCTACTTGCCCAGGTTCATCTGCCAGAAGCCCTGCGAGTGCGTCGCCGCGTACAGCACGGGCTTGCACAGGCCGCCACCCTTGCAGGTCGGCTCACGCGAGGACGGCTGGATCGCGAGGTGCATGACCTCGTAGCGCGGCATCCCATCCGTAACGTGCCACGAAGCGCCATCGTTGTCGCCGCGGAGGACGCCGAAGTCGGTCGCGGCGTAGAGCGTGTGCGTCGCGTCGTCGCGAACGACGTCGGCGACCGGCAGATCGCCGTCGCTCGTCGGCGTCGGATAAGCCGAGGAGCCGCCCTCCACGTTCAGGTTCGTGAACGTGCCGGCGCCGATGGTGCCGGTGTTCACCACGCTAAAGACGTGGCCCGGCGTGGACGGCGTCACCGCGTTGTAGCCGGAGTACGAGATCCACGCATGGTTTGAGTTCGCCGGATCGACGTAGATCGAACTCGGGAACCGGGTCGGTGAGCCGCCCGTCACCGAGTTGTCGATCCTCGTCCACGTCACCGTCGACGGATCGACGGCATCACCGTTGTGCGTCACGAAGATGCGGCCGGCGGACGTTGCGGCCCAGATCGTCCCGTGATCGGCGCTGTCGCGCGCGATCCACGAGACCGTGCCGCCCGAGCGGTCCGTCCCGTATTGAAGTCCGGAAGCGGTTAGGTCGCCGGATTCGCCGACGCACGGCGGGAGCGGCGTGGACGCGACCGCGTCGCACATCGCCCCGCCGAGCGGCCGGGCGTCACCGCAGTTCACATTGGTCGAGCCCGTTACGAACTCCGGACAGTGCGACTCCATGAACGGGATGTCCGGGCTCGTGTCCTGCGGCCCGCTCGTCGTCGCATGGCCGCCGTTGAACGCCCAGCTCCGCCAGACGTGCTTCGCGCCCTCGTAGATCGGGTGCGTGCCGGGGACCGGGTTCGGGTCGCCGACCTGCGGCCAGTAGAACGACGGTCCTTCGCCGCTGCGACGGATCGGAGCAGTCGCAACGACCCAGCTCTGCGGGTCGCCGTTCTCGAAGCTGACGTCACCGGCTCCGCTCGTGAACTCGTTCGCCATCCAGTTCGCGTGCGCGGAGTCGAAGACCGCGTTGCCACCGTCGCCATAGATGACCTGCGTGAACGTGTTCAGGCTGCATCCGTTCATATTCGCCCACGTGCCGTTGTCTTGCGTTCCGCCGAGGACGCGGCACGGTTTGAACGGATCGATTACGGCGTTGATGAGCTGGATCGTGCTGCTCAGGTTCCTGTCGATGTGGGCCAGCTCGACCGGAACACGCGAGAGCAACCGCTTGCAGCCGACGTTGTCCGAGCCGGTCACCGGACCGCCCGTGAAACCATCCCGGCCGACCTCGTCGCACTGGGACGAGATGTCCCCGAACGTCCCGCTCGTGCGGATGATGCCGCCGTCCGAACCCTCGAAGATCTGGGTCGGATTGCCCGGGTTCACGACGATGGCGTGCTGGTCCGGGTGGATGCTATTCGACGCCCGCCGGCAGGGGGTAGCGAAGTACGGCTGGTATGCGCACCACGGTGCCGGCGTGTTCTGGGTATCCGTCGTCAGATCCGTGAATGTCCGGCTGCCGTTGGCGGAGTCGGGATCGCCGGCGGTGTTCGAGTAAAGGACCGTGCGGCCGTTCGACATCCCTGCGCCCTGACCAGCGGCATCATGGCCGCCGCCGCAGCCGACGCCCTTCGTGTCACACGGCTGTTCGTCGTACTGCATCGCCCCGATCACGTAGACGGTGTCGGGCATGCCGGTCGGCGTGTAGACCTCCTCGTCGTACCAGCACTGCGCCCAGCAGAAGTCCTGCGTGGGGAAGTACGGGTTCGCCGTGTCGCGCGAGGTGAGGCACTGCCACCCGGACGGGTAGGAGGCGGGGAAGGTGTGCGTCGCCGGATCGGGCGGCTTGCACGCCGATCCTGTCGGCGTCACCGAGCCCTGCGACGCCAGGAGCACTCCCGCGGGCAGGCTCGCGTTGTCCGTGCGCCAGAAGTTCGCGGCGAACGGATCGGTCGGCCCGCCGCCGGCGGCCGTGCCGTCGGTCAGGTAGATCCGCGTCGTGCCGTTCTTGAC
>JBKPTB010000158.1:0-13269 GCA_046735315.1 Actinomycetota bacterium | reverse complement strand
CGCCGGGGTCAACCGAGCCCGAGCGCGTGATCATCGGCACTCCTTCGAGGGGCGTGAAACCCATCGTCGTGTCCACCGACCGACCGTCGACGACGGCGGTGAGGGACGACCCACCACCGAGGTGGCACACAACCAGACGTTCGGGCCGCTCGCCGAGTAGCTCGGCGGCGCGCTGCACGCTCCACTCGACGGACAGCCCGTGGAAGCCGTAGCGCCGGATTCCCCACTCCTCCCGCCAGGCGCGAGGTAACGCGTATTCGGCCGCCTCGGCCGGGATCGTGCGGTGAAACGAGGTGTCGAACACGGCGACCTGTGGAAGCACCGGAAACGCGAGCTGCGCGGCGGCGATCGCTTCGAGCGCCGGAGCATTGTGGAGCGGCGCGAGCGCGACGAGCTCCCCGATCTGCTCGACGACCGCGTCATCGATCAGGACGGGATCGCGGAACTGCTTCCCACCGTGCACGACTCGGTGCGCGGCCGCGTCGAGGTCTCCGGGCGCATCCGCGAAGGTCGCGATGCGCTTCGTCTCCTCGTCCGCCGCGACAACCTTGAGCTTCAGGCTCGTCGACCCGGCGTTGACGACGAGGATCGAGCCCACGCGTCGTTCAGCCGGGCCAGGACCAGTCGCGGATCTCCGGCGGATCCTCGCCGTGAGTGCGTCCGTACGCCCGGGCTCGCAACCGCGTATCCGCCATCTCCTGCCGCAGGTGGTCTGCCTTGCCGGCGAGCTCCGGCAGACGGTCGATCACGTCCATCACGAGGTGGAACCGGTCGAGGTCGTTGAGCATGACCATGTCGAAGGGAGTCGTCGTGGTGCCTTCTTCCTTGTAGCCGCGCACGTGGATGTTCGCGTGATTTGTCCGGCGGTAGGTCAGGCGATGGATCAGCCAGGGATAGCCGTGATAGGCAAAGACCACGGGCCGGTCGACGGTGAAAAGCGAGTCGAACTCCCGATCGGAGAGCCCGTGCGGGTGCTCCATCTCCGGCTGGAGGCGCATCAGGTCGACGACGTTGACGACGCGCACGCGCAGTTCGGGCAGGCGCTCGCGCAGGATCGAAGCGGCCGCCAGCGTCTCGAGAGTGGGGACGTCCCCGCAACATGCGAGCACGACGTGCGGCTCGGCATCGTGATCGTTCGAGGCCCAGTCCCAGATACCGATTCCCCGCGTGCAGTGGAGGACAGCTTCGTCCATCGACAAGTACTGCAGCGCGGGCTGCTTGCCGGCCACGATCACGTTGACGTAGTTCCGGCTGCGCAGGCAATGATCGGCGACGGAGAGCAAGGTGTTCGCGTCGGGAGGGAGGTAGACGCGGATGATCTCGGCCTTCTTGTTCACCACGTGGTCGATGAAACCCGGATCCTGGTGCGAGAAGCCGTTGTGATCCTGGCGCCACACGTGAGAGCTGAGGAGATAGTTGAGCGATGCGAGCGGCCGTCGCCAGGGAATCTCGCGAGTCGTCTTCAACCACTTCGCGTGCTGGTTGAACATCGAGTCGACGATGTGAATGAACGCCTCGTAGCAGTTGAAGAGCCCGTGACGGCCGGTGAGCAGGTAGCCCTCCAGCCAGCCCTGGCACATGTGCTCTGAGAGGATCTCGAAGACGCGCCCATCTGCGGCCAGGTCCTGGTCGACCCTCTCGCCCTTCGCGAGCCAGCGCCTCGCCGTCGCAGCGAAGACATCGCCGAGCCGGTTCGAAGCAGTCTCGTCTGGACCGAAGAGCAGGAAGTTGTCGGTGTTCCTCGCGATCACGTCGTGCACGAAGGTCCCGAGCACACGCGTCGACTCGGCGACCGTCACCCCGGGCGCCCCCAGGTCGACGCCGTAGTCGCGGAAGTCGGGCAGGTCGAGGTCCCGCAGGACCAGCCCGCCGTTTGCATGCGGATTGGCGCTCATCCTCCGCTCGCCCACAGGTGCGACCCTCCGCAGCTCGCGACGGAGCTTCCCCTCCTCGTCGAAGAGCTCCTCGGCCCGGTAGCTGCGCAACCACTCTTCGAGCACGGCGAGATGCTCAGGGTTCGTCCGTACGTCCGTCATCGGCACCTGGTGCGAGCGCCACGTGCCCTCGACGGGCAGGCCGTCGACCTCGCGTGGACCGGTCCAGCCCTTCGGAGAGCGGAGAACGATCATCGGCCACACCGGCCTCCCCTTCGCTCGATCGACCCGCACCTTCTTCTGGATCTGCTCGATCCGGTCGAGGGCCTCATCCAACACGGACGCAAAGCGTGCGTGCGCCAGGGAGTGCTCCTCGTCGGCGGAGATCGAGATGAAGAGCGGCTCGTAGCCGTAGCCCCGCATTAGCTGATCGAGCTCTTCATCGGGGATCCGCGCCAGGACGGTCGGGTTCGCGATCTTGTAGCCGTTCAGGTGGAGAATCGGCAGAACCGCGCCGTCGCTCCGCGGGTTGAGGAACTTGTTCGCGTGCCAGCTCGTCGCGAGTGGACCTGTCTCCGCTTCTCCGTCCCCGATCACGCAGGCGACGATGAGGTCTGGATTGTCGTATGCGGCCCCGTAGGCGTGCGCGAGCGCATAGCCGAGTTCGCCGCCCTCGTGAATCGAGCCCGGAGTCTCGGGAGCGACGTGGCTCGGAATGCCGCCTGGAAACGAGAACTGCCGAAAGAGACGGCGCAAGCCTTCCTCGTCCTCGCCGATGTGCGAGTAGACCTCGCTGTACGTCCCCTCGAGGTACGCATTGGCGACCAGGCCGGGGCCGCCGTGACCCGGGCCGGTGACGTAGAGCACGTCGAGGTCGCGTTCCCGGATCGCACGGTTGAGGTGTACGTAGACGAAGTTAAGCCCCGGCGTCGTCCCGAAGTGCCCGAGCAGACGGGGCTTCACGTGTTCGGGCCGGAGCGGCTCGCGCAGCAGCGGATTGTCGAGCAGGTAGATCTGGCCGACGGAGAGATAGTTCGCCGCTCGCCAGTAGCCGTCGAGACCCTCGATCTCCTCGGATGCGAGAGCCTGGAGCTCCTCCCGGGTCATGGAGGTCGCAGTCATGTCACCGGAAAGCTATTTGTTTTCGCCCGCCCGCCGAACGAAGCGCATCTGGGACCATTTGCGCGACGACCATCCAAAGCATTGCGCCGCCGGCGAAGCCGAGGCCGGCCGGCAGCGCCTGAGAAAAGCGACACCGATGGCTGCTTCGGCAAGCGTCTTGCCGGAGTCGGAGCGGCCGCCTTCGTAGAAGAGGGTCAAGCTCGCGCCCACCATCAGGATGGCCGCGACGATGTTCCCGACGCCGACCATGATCGCCGAGCGCTCGTTGCGAAAGCCAGCGGCACCGATCCCAGCCCAGTCGCGAGTGCGGTGATCAGCGCGGCCGCGGCAACGGCCGGCATGTTGGCCTCGCTGACAGCGGCGACCACGTCGCCTCAACTCCGGATCACGCGTGGACGCGCTTCCGCAGGCCGTTCTCTGCGACCCTCGCCTCATCAGCCTCTGCACGGACGACAAGCACTGGGCAGGGGGCATGATGAAGGACACCGGTGGAGACGCTTCCGAACAGGGCACGCTTCACCGTTCCCCACCCATGCGAGCCGATGACGAGAAACTGCGGAGCGAACCGTTCCGCCGCTTCGCAGATCGCGTCGACCGGGAAGCCGCGCAGCACGGAGACCCGAGTCTCGACGCCGGCTTCCTCTGCGCGTGCGGCCGCATCGGCCACCGCCTTCGCGGCCTCGCGCTCCTGTAGCTTGGCCAGCTCCGCGTTTGGCATCGGGGCGAACCCCATCGCGCTGTACGCGGCATATGCGATGTCCCAGACGCTGACGACCACGAGATCCGTCTCGAGCCTTAGCGAGAGGTCGATCGCGGTCGCCGTCGCCTTCTCGGCTGTCGGCGAGCCGTCGGTTGCGAGCATCACGGGCTTCATCTCAAAGCTCCTTTCTCGTTGACGGTTCAAAGTGTCGTCGGGCGACCCAGAGTCCACATCCGCGCCCCGCCCGATTCGCGTGCGGGCTTCTACTGAGCGATCTCCTGTCTGGCTCAGACGAGCGCGAAGCTCGCGGCCTCGGCGACCGCGGCCGCGACCCGCGGCGCAACCTCTCCGTTGAAGACGCTCGGCACGATGTAGTCGGCGCTCAGCTCCTCCGCCGGGATGACGCCGGCGATTGCCCTTGCAGCAGCGATCTTCATCTCCTCGGTGATGTCTGCTGATCGAGCATCGAGCGCACCGCGGAAGATGCCCGGAAACGCGAGCACGTTGTTGATCTGATTCGGGTAGTCCGATCGCCCGGTCGCGATAACGGCAGCGAGATCCTCGATCTCCTCGGGAGCGACCTCGGGTGTCGGGTTCGCCATCGCGAAGACGATCGCATCGCTCTTCATTCGAGCGATCCCGGCCGCGGAGACCGCGCCTGGGGCCGAGAGTCCGATGTAGACGTCCGCTCCGTCCAGAACGTCGTCGGCTCGGCCGCGTTCCAGACCCGGATTCGTGAGCTCTGCGTACTCGGCTTTCACCGGCGAGAGCGAGGGATCGCCGCGCCAAAGAGCGCCGTGACGATCGACGCCGATGACGTTCGCGACACCGGCCGCCAGGAGGATCTTCGTCGTCGCGACTCCGGCGGCTCCCACGCCGGTGATCACGACCTTCACCTCTTCCGGGCGCTTCCCGACGACCTGCAGCGCATTGAGAAACGCCGCCAGCACGACCACGGCGGTGCCGTGCTGATCGTCGTGGAACACCGGGATGTCGAGCTCGTCACGCAGCCGCTCCTCGATGCCGAAACAGCGCGGGGCCGAGATGTCCTCGAGGTTGATTCCGCCGAACACGGGTGCGATCGCACGCACCGCTGCGACGATCTCGTCCTCGACCTTCGTTGCGAGGCAGACGGGCCACGCATCGACGCCGCCGAACTCCTTGAAGAGGAGCGCCTTTCCTTCCATCACCGGAAGCGCCGCCTCGGGGCCGATGTCGCCGAGTCCCAGGACAGCCGTGCCGTCAGTCACGATTGCGACGGCGTTCTTCTTGATCGTCAGGTTCCAGACAAGCTGCGGATCCTCCGCGATGGCCATCGACACGCGTGCGACGCCGGGTGTGTAGGCCATGGAAAGGTCGTCCCGCGTCTTCAGCGGCGTCTTCGAAGTTACCGCGATCTTGCCGCCAAGATGCATGAGGAAGGTCCGATCCGAGACGTGCTCGATCTCCACTCCAGGTACGTCGCGTGCAACCGCAACGATGCGCTCGATGTGATCGGCGTCACCGGCGAAGACCGTGACGTCGCGGACCTTCTTGCCGTGCTCGACGCGAACAAGGTCGATCGCTCCGAGAAGTCCCCCGGCGTCGGCGATCGCACGGGCGATATCGGCGAATGCACCCGGACGGTCGTCCAGGTGAACACGAAGCGTCGCGCTGAACGAGGCCGACGGGTGCATCCGGCCGTTTCTCGAATCAGCCATCAAACACAGGCCACGGAGGACGCTCGAGGAGCGGCAGGTAGAGCTGATCCTCTTTCCAGAAGTGCACCGTGATCAGTGCGTAGAGCCCGTAGAGCAGCTCCTGCAAACGGTCCAGATCGTTCTCGTCGGTCGCGGCAAGCTCGACGACGCGCGCACGGATCGCCAGGTGGTCGTGGGTCATCGTGCGGGTTGCCTCGGGATTCCCGAGAATCCTGCCGACGACCGGATAGAGCGACCGTTCCTCGTCGGCGGCGTGCGGAAGAAGAACGCCGCGGAGGTACTCGAGGACGCGGCCGACGATTAGGCTCCGCTCCTCCGGCGACAAGGTCGGAAGCTCCCGGGCGGCGAGCCTGATGTGATCGAGGTCCTTGCGGAGCTCGAAGTGATCTTCGCGAACCGTCTCGATCTCTTGAGTAGTCATTGCGAACCTCCCACTCGGCGCTGTCGTTGTCAGGGTCGCGCCACGGAGCGTGTCGCGCATCAGGGACAAGCCGCAGAACAGGTGCGGACGACTCCCGATTCGCCTTGGCCGACCTGCAACACCGGCTCCTGCTCAGGCTGCGACTGCGTCCTGCGCGGCACGCAGCCGCAGTGCAGCCCACTCCTCGTCGACCTGTTGCTGGATGGTCCGCAGGAGACTGCTCGTTTCGGGCCGGAGCAGATGGGCAAACCGCTTCTGTCCCTGCAGCCAGGCTTCGATCGGACGAACTCGCTCGGGAACGTAGGTCAAGCGGTAACGGCCGTCCGTGACCTCGTACAACGGCCAGAAGCACGTCTCGACCGCGGCGTTCATGATCTCGAGCGACGCGCGCGGCTCATGACCCCAGCCGACCGGACAGTTCGTCAGCACGTTGAGAAACGCTGGACCATCCGCAGCCGCCGCTCGCTCGACCTTCTCACTCAGATCGTGCCAGTGCACCGACGCGGCCTGCGCGACGTAGGGGACGTGGTGCGCGACCGCGATCGCGGTCATGTCCTTGCGCAACTGAGCCTTGCCGAGGCCGGCGGTTCCGGCGGGCGTCGTGGTTGTGCTGGCGGCGAACGGTGTCGCGCCCGAACGCTGGACGCCGGTGTTCATGTACGCCTCGTTGTCGTAGCAGACGAAGATGAAGTGGTGACCTCGCTCGAGTGCTCCGGAGAGCGCCTGCAGGCCGATGTCGTACGTGCCGCCGTCCCCAGCGAGGGCGACGAATGTGATGGGTCCGTCCTGTGGCAATCCCTTCCGCTTGGTCAGCGCGCGATAGGCGGTCTCGATCCCGCTCGCGACCGCGGCGGCGTTCTCGAAGGCAACGTGCACCCAGGGCACGTTCCAGGCCGTCGTCGGGAACCTGGTGGTCGCGACCTCGAGACAGCCGGTCGCGCTGACGACGACGACCGGAGTGTCGATGGTGTCGACGATCGTCCGGACGACCATCGGCACGCCGCAGCCCTGACAGAGGGCGTGCCCACCTCGAAGTGGCGGCTGTCCAGCTTCGTTTCGGGCGAGAGTCTTCAGACGGGACATGGCTCTCCTCTCAGGCCGAGGAAGGTCGGCTCTGCGTCCCAGCTCACTGCACTGAAGACGTCGCGAATCCCGTCGGGGTGCAGATCACGGCCGCCCAGCCCGTACACGTAGCTGCGAAGGTGCACGGCCGTCTCGCGAAGCGCGACCGCGAGCTCCGCGAAGAGAGGCGCTGGTCCACCCGGCGAATTCGCCCGGTCGAGCACGGCCACGTGTTCAACGTCTTGGAGCGCGGCGCGTATCGCCGCGACGGGCAAGGGTCGGAAGGAACGGATCTCGAGCAGCCCGACGTGCTCGCCTTCAGCTCGGAGCTCGTCGACGACGTCCTTCACGGTTCCGGCAGTAGAGCCCAGGCAGACGATCGCCCGGTCGGCGTCGTCTAGGGCGTAGCGCTCGACTGCTTCGAGGGGTCGGCCTGACAGGGCCTCGAACTCGTGTGCGATCTCTGCGAACACGTCGAGCGCGGCCGCCATCGCGGCCACCTGCTGATGACGGATCTCGTAGTAGTAGTCCGGCATCGCGAACGTTCCCTGCGTCGTCGGTCGGCTCAGGTCGAGCAGCGGATTCGGGATCCGGTACCCGCCCACGAACCGCTTGACGCGCCGGTCCGGAAGGAGAACGACAGGCTCGGCCGAGTGCGTGATGGTAAAGCCGTCCTGACACACGAGTACGGGCAGGAGCACATCCGGATGCTCGGCCAGTCGCGGCGCCATCACCATCAGGTCGTAAGCCTCCTGTGCGTTTTCCGCGAAGAGCTGCACGACACCCGAGTCGCGTACGAGCATGCTGTCGGAGTGGTCGCAATGGATGTTGATCGGCCCGGAGAGCGCGCGATTGCCGAGCGCCATGACGATCGGAGCGCGTAGCGCCGCTGCGATGTAGACCACTTCAGCCATCAGGGCCAGTCCCTGCGACGAGGTTGCAGTGATCGTGCGGGCGCCGGCCAAGGCTGCGCCGATCGCCGCGCTCATCGCCGAATGTTCCGACTCGACGTTGATGATCTCGCCGCGCACGCGACCGTCGGCCGCAAACTTCGCGAAACCCTGGATGATCGGCGTCTGCGGCGTGATCGGGTAGACCGGCACGACATCCGGGTCGATCTGACGCATCGCCTCGGCCACGGCCTCGCCACCGGTCAACACGCGTGCCGCAAGCGCCTCAGTCGTCATCGCGCACCATCCGGATCGCGCCCGCGGGGCACACCGCCTGGCAGAGCTCGCAGCCCTTGCAGACGTCGTAGTCGAACCCGACGAAGGTCGTCCCGTCGAGTCGAACTGCGGAGTCGGGACAGTAGAGCCAGCAGAGCAGGCAGTTGACACAGCCGGAAAGGTCGACCTCGGGCTTGAGCCCGGTCCGCCAGCTGCCGGTGCGAGGTCGTTCGGCGTCACCCGGTAGCACGGCGCCACCAGGCGGTAGCTCGGCCCAGGATCTCAGCTCAGACATCGGTACCCCTGGAGCACGGCGGCGCGCACGTCCTCGGAAACGACCTTCTTGCCGAGGAGCTGGACCGCCGCGTCGGCAACGTAAGACACAGGTGGTTCGCCAAGCGCGGCGGCGAGTGCGCCCACCATGATCAGGTTCGCGTACTTCGATCCGCTCGCTTCCGCGAGCCTCGACGCGGGAACGCAGGCGACGCGCCTGCCCGCGACCTTGGCCGGTGGACGATCGGCGTTCAGGAGCAGGAGTCCTTCGCGGTCGAGGCCCTCCGTCACGTCGACCTCCCGCAGAAGCGACGGCTCGAGCACGACGACGACGTCCGGCTCCGTCACCGAGTCGTGACGCCGGATCGGCCGCTCGTCGATGCGTGTATATGCGCGGAGCGGCGCGCCACGACGTTCCGGCCCGTACTCCGGAAACGCCTGGACACTCTTGCCGGCGCGCAGCGCAGCGGTCGCGTAGAGCTGCGACGCGGTCTTCGCGCCCTGCCCCGCGCGCGCGTGCCAGCGAATCTCCCTCATGGCCCCCGCCTCCCGACCCACCCGTCCACGCCGAGCGCCGCGATCTTGGCGCCGCGCACGGCCTCGACGACCGTGGCGCCGCCGTTGGTCGCGTCCCCTGCGGCGAAATACTTCGGATTCGTGGTCTGCCCGGACTCGGGGTCGATTCTGATGCGGCCGTGATCGAGCTCGAGTCCGGCAATGTGCGCGTACAGCTCCGAGCGCGGGCGCTGGCCAATCGCCTTCACGGCCGTTGTCGCCGGAAGAAGGAACTCCGTCCCGGGCATCTCCTCAGGCTTACGCCGGCCGCTCCCATCGGGCTCGCCGAGTCGGCAGCGCCGGCAGAGGACGCCTTCAAGCGACGTGCTCCCGACGAACTGCAGCGCCACCGTAAGCCACTCGATGCGCATCCCTTCCTCCAGCGCCTCGTCGACCTCGTGCTCGTACGCCGGCATCTCCGCCCGCGTGCGCCGATAGACCAGGGCCACGTCCTGCGCGCCGAGACGCAGGCTCTCGCGCGCCACGTCGATCGCGGTGTTTCCCCCGCCGATCACGGCAACGGCAGAGCCGATTTGGGGGATAGCTCCTGTCTTGATCGCCTCGATGAAGGGCAGCGAGTTCCACACACCGGGAAGATCGTCACCCGGATAGGCGACGTCCGCGTCCGGTCCCATGCCGACGGCAAGGACGACCGCGTCGTTGATCGAGTCGATGTACGCGAGCGCTTCGGGGGTATCAATCGCGAGGCCGAGCTCGAACTTCACGCCCAACCGCTCGAGTGCGCGCACCTCTTGAGGCAGAGGCTCCTGCTGTTGGCGGTACGGCGCGATGGCGAAGCGGGCCAGCCCGCCGGGCTCGACGCGCTCGTCGTAGACGGTGACGTCGAAGCCGAGAGCCGCGAGCTCGCCCGCGCAGACGAGGCCCGCGGGGCCCGCGCCGATAACTGCGACGGGATACCAGTTCCGCGGACGCCCACGGCGAAGAGGAAGGCCGGCATCGAGCGCAACGTCCGTCGCAAATCGCTGGAGGCGGCCGATCTCGATCGGGCGCCTGCCTTCGTGAGCGAGCACACATGCGCCCTCGCACAACGTCTCCACAGGACAGACTCGCGCGCACGTGCCGCCGAGCAGGTTCTCGGCGAAGATCGTCGTCGCCGCGGCGTGTGCCTCGTCTTGGGCGATCGCCCGGATGAAGCCGGGGACGTCCACTCCGGCGGGACAGGCGGTGACGCACGGCGCCTCCGCATAGGGGCCGCCGCATTCCAGGCAGCGATCGGCCTCGACGATCGCCTCCGCCCCCGTCAGCGGAGGCGCGAGCTCCTCGAAGAGCGGCTGTGCTGGGGAAGCGACGGTGGCCATCACCAGGAGTGTGGCCCTGGACGTTCCGGGTCTACATCGGGGCGCCTACTGAGCGGTATCCGTGAAAAGTCGCAAAGCTAGGAAGGCGGGGCAGCGCCGTCGTAGATCTCTGCGGACCAGGAGTAGACCGCACGGGCAATCCTGGGATTGCCCTCCAACAATGGCCGCCACTCGTCCAGGGCGTCGACGATCGGCCACTGGAACGGCTCGTCGATGAGTTGGTCGACGATCCATTCGACTTCCTTGCCCTCGAAGACGAACACGACCTCGTCTGCCGAGAGATACACCGTGTGCCGCTCGAGCCCGCTGTCGGTCGGGTCGAACGGCGGTCCCTCCGCGATCAGCTCCTCAGCGCGCGGCTCGGCGCCGCTCTTCAGACGAGCGACGATTGCGATCTGTTCCATGACTGCTCCTTTCCTTCGACGTCCGTCTGGAACGCCCGCAGGGGTATGAGCAACACGGGGATCCGCCCCCACTCGAGCACCTCGCGCACGACGGGTGCGCGTCCCCAATCGATCTCCTGAGCCCAGCCGAGCGCGATCAGATGAGCGTCCGTCTGCTCCGCAGCCCCCACGATCTCCTCGGCGGGCCGACCCACTCGCAGCTCGACGCTGACCTTGCCGATCCCCCAGGGGCAGTAACGCGCGACGAATTCGTCCGCCCAGGCACGCGCTTGATGCTGCGGTTGATCGGTGAATGCAGGCAGCGAGCTCGGGTCGTGAACATGCAGGACGATGAGATCGAGATCGGCGTCGTGCGCAAGTTCGATGATTCCCTTCGGCGCGAGGGACGTGACGATCGTCCCCTCGAGCGGGACGAGCACACGCCGCAGCGACGATCGCCGTAAAGCGTCGGGCGGAACGACCAGGACCGGCTTGAGCAGGGACGTGATCACATCGAGCGCCGTCGTCCCGACCGGCCGCCCCGCCACGGGAAGGCGCCGGGTCCCGACCACCAGGGCAGCGACGTCATCCGCAGCTGCGGCGTCCACCAGGGCTGGCACGGTTGAACCGGCGACGCAACGCAGCTCCAGTCCGGCCAGCTTCGCAGCCCGCCGTGCAGAGGCGTCGCCGTCCTCACCCACATGTAGCGCCTCCACCTCGGCCTCGAAGAGGTGCGCGAGATTGCCGGCCGTCGCCAGTACAGCTCCAGCCGCGAGGCTGTTGTCGATCGCTGCGATCACCCTTCTCATTCCGCTGCCTCCTTCCAACCCTGTTCGTGGCGTTCGAAACGGCGGCCCAGCCCGCCGCGCACGGACACAGGCACGGCCGGATCGGCGTCGATCGCGATCGAGTCGTGACCGATGCGGGCGCGCACTGGGTAACCGTGAAACTGCAGTCGCACCTCGAGGCTGTCCCACGCCTCCGGCAAGTGCGGGTCGAAGACGAGGCCCGTCGCCGAGGCCCGCGCGCCGGCAAAGCCGAACACCAGGGCCTGCCAGACGCCTCCCATGGTGGCCAGGTGCACTCCTCCTGCCGTCGTTCCCGTGAGGTCGTCGACGTCGATCCGGCAAGCGAGCCGCAGCGCCTCGAGAGCGGGCCCGAACCGGCCGGCGCGCGCGAACAGGCCGGCGTGGATCGCGGGCGAGAGCGAGCTGCCATGCGCGGTTCGGGGCTCATAGAACGCGAGGTTCGGCTCGAGCGATCCCGGTGCGACCTCCTCGGGAACGAGGTGGTGGAGCATCAAGACGTCGGCCTGTTTCAGGACCTGGGCGCCAAGCGTGCGCTCGGGCCCGAGCAGAAGGTCGCCCGCGATCGGGCGGTGCGGCACGAGGTCCGCGATGACGAGGGGTTCGAGCCGGTTGAAGCCTGCGAATTGCTCGTAGAGCTGCGTCTTCGGGTCGTAGCCGTCGACGAGTGCGGCCGCGAGCTCGAGCCACGAACGCCGCTCCGCAACCGGCACGCTCCCAGCGGCAGTTTCTGCCGCGCGGCGAAGGTTCCACCGGGCCATGACGTTCGTGAACGCGTTGTCGTCGACCGGCTCGTGATACTCGTCGGGGCCGATCACCCCGTAGACGTGCGCGCGCCCGTGAGCATCGACGCGGATCCGCGAGGCCCAGTAGCGCGCAGTCTCGACAAAAAGGTCGCGCCCCGGACCGGCGGCGAACTCGATGTCACCGCTCCAGTCGACGTAGCACGCGGCCGCCCACGCAACGTCGGCGACGATGTGCTCCTCGAGCTCGCCGGTGCGGATGGGTACTACCTTTCCCGCGTGGTCGTGCGCATGTGACGGCGTCACGTCGGCGCCGTCGCCTGCAGACTCCCAGGGGAACCGCGCGCCCGCTCGTCCGAGCTCGGCCGCGGCCGCGCGGGCCGGGTCGAGTCGACGAAGCCGGTACTCGAGCATCGCCCGTGCCGCGGAAGGATCGGTCGCGGCGAGGAACGGCAGGACGAACACTTCGCCGTCCCAGAAGACGTGACCGCGGTAGGCCGGCCCGGTGAGTCCGCGCGCTCCGACCGCCGCCTCGCCGCGCTCTGCTGCGGATCCCATCAGGTGGAAGAGCGCGAAGCGGACGAGACGTTGCAGCTCTTCGTCTCCTTCGATCCGGATGTCTGCGGTTTCCCAACGCTCGGCCCAGCGCCGCCGATGCTCTGCGAGCAGGCCGTCGAATCCGATCTCCCGGGCTTCATCCAGGCGCTGCAAGGCCTCTTCCGGATCCGGGACGGTGGCCGGATCAACGACGTAGCTCGCGAGCCGGTCGAGGCCATCGCGCTCGGGCCGCTCTGAGGCAGCGACGGCAACGCCGCCGGCGCCGGCACGCTGCAGCATCCACGTCGTGCCGTTCACCGCGCCGCTCTCGACCTGAGCTCCCGGCACCGCTTCCAGCGGACTCTCGGACTCGAACAACGCACGCGCCCCCTTGGCGCGCAGCACGGCGGTGCCTGGGCGCGCGAGCGACGAGAAGAGCAGGCTCTCCAGGTCCGGATCCCGGCCAATACGCTGGCGAAGCAGTCCGGCATGCAGGTCCAGTGCGCGCTCGAATGGGGCCCCCCGTGGGAGCTCGCCGTCGAGGCGTGTCCAGACGGGACACGCGGCGAGGTCTGTGCTCGGACCTTCGCCGTCGTAAAGACCAGCCG
>JBKPTB010000157.1:0-40763 GCA_046735315.1 Actinomycetota bacterium | reverse complement strand
CCGCCCTCGGCGTACATGCGTCCTGCCACGGAGGAGCAGCTGTTGGCGGCGCTCGAGGAGATCGACTCGGGTGGCGGCAACGGCATCGATCTCGACTCGCTCGGGCTCGATGCCGGCGCCTTCGGCGCCGGCGGGAGCCAGTCTGGCGTCGACGACGGCGGCAGCTCAGGCCGAAGCGACATCGAGGCAGAGGAGATCCCCGAAGTGGATTCTCCCCTTGACGAAGCGTGAGAATCCGGCGCCTTCGGCGCCATGATGATTCTCACGCTGGGTAAGGCGTTTGGTAGCGAGGCCGGGCAAAGCCGGCCTCGCGGCGTCTGAGACCTCTAGCGGTCGGCGGCTTGAAGTAAGCCGAGGCACATCTCGTCTGTGGTGCCTTCGCCCCAGAGGACGTAGCGCGGTTTCAGCAGCTTCCCGTTCACGAGCGGCTGCTTGATCGCCGAGTTGTCGAACTTGCAGGTGACGCGAATGGTGTCGCCGACGTTCGCGTCGACCGGCTGAGTCAAGTAGTAGGCGTCCTGCCAGTGGAAGTTCCAGCGAGGGATGTGGAGCAGGGTGCGGCCGTTGAGCTCGATGCGAATGTCGTACCCACGGGTGTGCATGTGGCCCGCAACGCCATAGATCCGCAGCGGCCGATTCACGCGGCGGTCGCACGTCGTCGTCAGCGACTTGACGCTGGCCGGTGAGCTCGGGTAGTCGGCCAGCGACTTGCCGCAGATGTAGAGGAGACCCGAGGGGATCAGCGCGGCGTTGTAGCCGTACTTCCGGATCTCGTCCTTGACCGCGACATCACGCGAGCAGAGCTGGGAGTGTACGCCGCGGGGGCACGGAAGCTCGACCGGAGCCGGGACCAGGATCGTGTTCAGCGGGGTCAACTTCGTGCTGGCCGCCGGCGCGAAGCGGATGACGGCGCGTGACCGGTCCCGCTTCGCCTTGTGGATGAGGTTGTAGTGAACCTGCATCACGATCGCTGCACCGGCATGGACGAGGACGCCGGTGCCGGCCGGCGTGTCGTTCGTCGTGTGACCTGGAACCCAGGCGCTGATCCACGGCGGCGCGCCCAGCCGGTCGTTCGCAGCTGAATCGGCGGTCGGGTGCGTTTCGGACAGGCCGGGCCCGCCGAAGCACGTCCAGCCGTTGCCGCCCGATGCCGCGTTGAGCCGTCTTGCGTCGGCGGCGTTCTCTCCGGCCGCCTCGAAGAGGATCACGTGATGCACGATCCCGGCCTGCTGTGGCTTGATGATTGCGCTCGTCACGAACGCGTCCTGCGTCAGGTGGGGCTCGAGCAAGAAACAGTGGTAGTCGTCGAGGCCGCCGATGGCGGCCTTCGGGAGGTACGACCGCGCCGGAGCGAGCGTCATCGTCGTTCCCGGCGCATTGGTGGTTCCGCCTACCGGTTTGACCGGTAGACCTCGCCCGATGCGCGCGCCGCCCCGAACCCACCGTGCAATGAGGGCCTTCTCCGCCGCGGTCAAGATCCGCCGCGACTGACCGAGGTACGGCGGGGAATCGCGGCCCGGCATCCACGGCGGCATCCTTCCGAGCTTCGTCATCACCAGGATGCCGTTCGCGTAGGCGGCCGCGGTCCGCGCGCTACGGAGCGAGAACGGCGCAATCCCTCCGGGGGTGTGACAGCCCGCGCATTTCTCGGCGAAGATCGGAGCCACGTCCGCCCAGGTGGGCGTTGTCGTCCGGGTTTCGGGGCGTGTGTCCCGCGAGCCCGCCGCGATCGCCGCGACCACGATTGCGGCGGTGGCCACCGCGGCGAGTGCGAGCCCGATTCTCCTCCGGTGCACGAGCCCCACGCTACCGCGCGCGCCGCCCGAAATCGAGGACGCTTTCGCGGCGTCAAACGTAAAGCGTTCGTTAGGACGCCCGCAATGGGGGCTACTGTGTTGTCGGTGAAGAGGCTCGGGGTCCTGGCCGCCGCCGTTGCTGTCGCCGCCGCGCTCGCTCTCCTCGGGAGCGCCCGCGCGCCGGCGAAGCAACTACAGGCGAACTGTTCGCTGTTCAACGGAAAAGCGCCGCTTTGGCTCGACTTCGCCGACGGGTCGGTCCCGTTCTGGAATCTCTTCGCCCGGCCCGGTGTGACCGCGCTCGCCTCGAACCTCATCTATCCGCCGAAGCTGCGAGCAGGCGGCGCCCAGACGGCCTACTTCGATCTCTACCTCAACAAGCGGGTCGGAACGACGAGCGCCCCCGCGGACCCGAACACGATCGTCGACAAGGCGAACAAGTTCTACGACTACGCAGCGCAGGCGATGGAGTGCTCGAATCCGGTCATCGCGGAGAACGAGCTCTTCGGGTCCTGGCTTGCCGTGCCCTGGTCACGGACGAATGCCCAGTACCGCGCGAACGTGCTGCTCTTCCTGCAGACCTTGCGCCAGCGGGGAGCGCAGCCGTGGCTGCTGGTGAATGCGAAGCCGTACACCGACGGGACGGCCGGCGATTGGTGGCGGCAGGTTGCCGATGTCGCTGGGATCGTGCGCGAGGTCTACTTCCCCGCGCCACTGATCTACAAGCAGGGGCCGATCCGCGGTAGCCGCACGCTGCGCCAGGCGTTCCGGAACGGGATCCTCGACTTCACGAAGATCGGAATTCCAGTCTCGAAGCTGGGGGTCTTTCTCGGCTTCCAGACGACGAAGGGGAGCGGCGGACGCGAGGGCCTCGCCGCGGAGCCGTGGTTTCGCACCGTCAAGTGGCAGGCGCTCGCCGCCGGTTACGTGGCGCGCGAGATGAAATTCAGCTCGGTCTGGTCGTGGGGATGGGCGGAGTGGAAGACGACTCCGGGTGAGATGGATCCTGCCAAGGCGCGGGCGGCCTGCGTCTACCTCTGGACGCGTAGCCCCACGTTGTGCAACGGCCCGCGCGCCGCCGGCAAGGGATTCGTGGCCTCACGCACCGAAGGGCAGTTGATCCTCGCTCCGGGTCTGAGATGCCAGATCGGCAAGGGCGCGGTGCGGTGGTCCTCGATCAACCCGCTCCTCAAGCTCACCGGCGACCCGGAGCTCGCGTTCTCGAACGCATTCGCGCGGGCGGTGGAGCAGAAAGCGGCACCCGCGACCTCGTCGGACGTGCTCGCGGCCGAGCGCTCGATCATCGCGGCGAGGTTCGGTGGGTCGCGGGGCGCGTACCTGAACGCAATCGCCGAGGCGCGGACGAGTCTGTCCGTGGCGCGCAGTGTGATCGGCGACGAGCTGCGACACGCGCGGATCGAGAGCAAGTTCCGAGTTGCCGCTCCCAGCGCAAAGGCGATCGCCGACTACCACGACACGTACGGTGACTTGAGCGCGCGTCTGGTGCAGGCAAGGGAAGGGTTGCAATGGCTGGGCGGGAAGCGCTCCGGTTACGCCCTGGCCTCCACCGCACCGCCGCAGCTCATGAACCTCGCCTCCGGCCGATGGTCGACCGTCTGGTCGCCGCTCGGGCCGGCGCAGGTCCGCCCGCTCGGCCCACCGCAGCCGCTGGCGACCTTGCCGCTCGAGAGCGTACGGACCGGGGTTCGCACGGCGCTGATGGCGCAAGCGCGTGAGGACCGTTTCCCCTCGTGGCTGATGTCGGCCCAGAGGGCGGCATTGAGCGAGGCGATCTGCTGGCGCGACCAGATGCCGGAGCTCAGCGAGGTCGATCTGACGAACTACCTGCCTTTCCTCGCCGTCACCGGCTGAGACAGGAACTACGCCGGGCCGAGACGCGGCGAGTTGGCCGAGACGACGCGACCCTTGCCCGCTTCCTTCGCGCGGTAGAGAGCATCGTCTGCGCGCTGGAAGAACGAGACCGGATCGTCTTCGGCACGGAGCTCGGCGACGCCTGCGGAGAGGAACAGCTTCCCGCCCTGGCCGAGCGGGCGTGACGAGATCGCGTTTTGGATCCTGCGATAGAGCTGGTCGGCGTCTCCGATCGCCGACTCGGGGAGGATGACAGCGAACTCGTCGCCCCCGACGCGGCACGCCACGTCCGCGGTTCGAACGACTTCGCGGACACGCTCCGCGGCTTCGGCAAGCACCGCGTCGCCGGCCAGGTGGCCGATGCGATCGTTGACGTCCTTGAAGTCGTCCAGGTCGAAGACGATCAGGGAGAGCTTGCGCTCGTAGCGATGCGCGCGTGCACACTCGCGCGCGAGCGTCTCGTGGAAGAAGCGCCGGTTGTGGAGGCCCGTCAGCGCGTCGAGATCGGCGAGCTGGCGTGCCTCTCGGAACCGATTCGCGTTGTCGATAGCGGGACCGGCACGCACTGCGAGGGTCTCGAGCAGCCGAACGTCATCATCCGAGTACTGGTGCCCCTTCGTGCGCGTGAAGACGGTCAGGTATCCGAGGGTCGCCGTCTCGCCCGGGAGCGGAACGGCGAGGCCGCTACTGATGACGGTGTCGTCACGTGCACCGCGCTCCAGCTCCGGATACGTGTACGACATCGAGATCGAGCGCGCCAGCCGACCATCTGGAGGGCCGGTGATCGCATGCCGCTCAGCCTCCTCGACGGAGAGGCCGAGGGTCGCGACGAGCGGCTTCCCGCCCTGGGGGTCCGGGAGCATGATCAGCGCCGCGTCGGCGCCTTCGAGGGCCCCGGCCGCCTCGAGCGTCCGGGACAGCACCTCGTCGAGGTCGATCGATCCGGCAAGCTCGCCGAAGATCCGGCTCCGCCGGCCTTCCTCCTCGGCGCGTTCGAGTGCCCCCGCCAGCTCCCGCCCGAGCTCGTCCATGCGGGCATTCAAGGTGGCGACCACCTCGGCAACGCGCTCGTCGGCCGAGTTGTCGGAACGCCACCGGACGACGAGCAGGGCCAGGAGCAGCACCACGAGGGCGCCCAGGCCCACACTGATCCCGATCAGGATTGTCGTCATCGATCTGCCGCAGGAAACCTGAAAACCGCCAACTCACTGTAGTGGCGTCTGAGCGGCCTCACTAGTCTTTGCAAAGAGGAAAAACGATCGCCATCGCTGCCGGAAAAACGGGACAGAAGTCCTCCTGGTTTCGCTTCAGAAGCGGGATTCCGTGGTTTGCGGGGTCTCCCTCCTTTCGGTACCATGCCTCGTCCGGTTGGCAGGGCCATCGGCCCCGCCGACCGTTGCTGTGTGAGCAGAGAAATTCAGGAGGTTCATGCCCACCGTCAACCAACTCGTCCGCAAGGGTCGCGCTCTCCAGAAGGGGAAGACGAAGACCCCTGCTCTCGGCGGGGCGCCCCAGAAGCGGGGCGTCTGCACTCGCGTGTTCACGCATACCCCGAAGAAGCCGAACTCGGCGCTTCGGAAGGTAGCGCGCGTCCGCCTGACGAACGGGCAAGAGGTCACGACCTACATCCCGGGCGAGGGCCACAACCTCCAGGAGCACTCCGTCGTGCTCGTCCGCGGCGGCCGCGTGAAGGACCTGCCGGGCGTCCGGTACAAGGTGATCCGCGCGGCGCTCGATGCTGCCGGCGTGTCCGACCGCAAGCAAGGCCGTTCCAAGTACGGCGCCAAGCGGGGTAGCTGATGCCTCGCCGTGCCGAAGTCCAGGCCCGGCCGATCGAGCCGGATCCCGTCTACAACTCGCCGCTCGTCACCCAGGTGATCAACAAGGTGATGAGCCGCGGGAAGAAGTCGACCGCCGAACAGATCGTCTACGACGCCCTCGAGCGGATCGGCGAGAAGACTGGCAAGCCTCCAGTCGAGGTGCTGGAGCAGGCCGTGAAGACGGTCACGCCCGTGCTCGAGGTCAAGAGCCGCCGAGTGGGCGGTGCGAACTACCAGGTGCCCGTCGAGGTGCCGCAGCGGCGTGCCCGCACGCTTGCCGTGCGTTGGCTCGTCGACTTCGCCCGCGATCGCCGCGAGAAGGGCATGGTCGAGAAGCTCTCGGCCGAGATCCTCGACGCCCTCAATCAGCAGGGCGGTGCCTTCAAGCGCAAGGACGACGTCTACCGGATGGCGCAGGCCAACAAGGCCTTCGCGCACTACAGGTGGTAGCCGCGATGGCCGTCGACACCAGGAGCGGAGTTGCACTCGACCGGGTCCGGAACATCGGGATCATGGCCCACATCGACGCGGGCAAGACCACGACCACCGAGCGGATCCTCTACTACACCGGCCGCACCCACAAGATGGGCGAGGTGCACGAAGGCGCCGCGACGATGGACTGGATGGCCCAGGAGCAGGAGCGCGGCATCACGATCACGTCTGCCGCCACGACGGCGTTCTGGCGCGATTTTCGCATCAACATTATCGATACGCCCGGCCACGTGGACTTTACGGTCGAGGTCGAGCGGAGCCTTCGCGTCCTCGACGGCGCGATCGCCGTCTTCGACGCGGTCGCCGGCGTCCAGCCGCAGTCGGAGACCGTGTGGCGACAGGCCGAGCGCTACGGCGTCCCCCGCATTGCCTTCATCAACAAGATGGACCGAACCGGCGCGGACTTCTTCGCGTCCGTCCAGTCGATGGTCGACCGCCTGGGCGCACGCCCCGTCCCGGTGCAGCTGCCCGTGGGCCAGGAGGAGCATCACCGCGGCGTCGTCGACCTCGTCGAGATGCGGGCGATCACGTGGTCCGACGACCTCGGCACCAAGATGGAGACCGGCGACATCCCTGCGGAGCTGGCAGAGCAGGCTCAGGAGTACCACCACCAGCTGATCGACGCGATCGCCGAGTTCGACGACGAGCTGACCGAGACGTACCTGCTGGACGAGGACTCGGTGACTCCGGACCTGATCAGGCGAGCGCTTCGCAAGGGCACGCTCGCGAACAAGATCACGCCGGTGCTGCTCGGCTCCGCGTTCAAGAACAAGGGTGTGCAGCCCCTGCTCGACGCGGTGATCGACTACCTGCCGAGCCCGTTGGACGTGCCACCGGTGCACGGGGTCGATCCGCGGACGGAGCACGAGCTTTCGCGCCGGGCCGCGACCGACGAGCCGTTCTCCGCGCTCGCCTTCAAGGTCATGTCGGACCCGTACGTCGGCAAGTTGACGTACTTCCGCGTGTACTCGGGCCAGCTCAAGGCCGGCGATCGAGTGCTGAACACGAACACCGGGAAGACGGAGCGGATCGGCCGCATCCTCCAGATGCACGCCAACCATCGTGAGGAGCGGGAGGAGATCAGCGCCGGCGAGATCGCGGCCGGCGTGGGGCTGAAGGACACGACGACCGGCGACACGCTCGCCACCGACACGGCCCCGATCAAGCTCGAGTCGATGAGCTTCCCGGACCCGGTGATCTCGGTGGCAGTCGAGCCCAAGTCGAAGGCCGACCAGGACAAGCTCTCAACGGGCCTCCAGCGTCTCGCCGACGAGGACCCGACGTTCCGCGTGCGCTCCGACGAGGAGACCGGTCAGACGTTGATCGCCGGCATGGGCGAGCTTCACCTGGAGATCATCGTCGACCGACTCAAGCGCGAGTTCAACGTCGATGCGAACGTGGGCCGGCCGCAGGTCGCCTACCGCGAGACGATGGGCAAGCCCGCAGAGAAGGTTCAGGGACGCTTCGTCCGCCAGACCGGTGGACGCGGCCAGTATGGACACGCAGTCATCAACGCCGAGCCGATGGACCCGGGCGACGGCTACGAGTTCGTGGACAAGATCGTCGGCGGGAAGATCCCGAAGGAGTACATCCCGGCAATCGACCTCGGCATTCAGGAGGCGATGGAGTCCGGGGTGCTCGCGGGGTATCCCGTTGTCGACATCCGCATCGAGCTCATCGACGGCTCGTACCACGACGTCGACTCGAGCGAGATGGCCTTCAAGGTCGCCGGCTCGATGGCCTTCAAGGAGGCGATGAAGCGCGGTAAGCCGAAGCTGCTCGAGCCGGTGATGGCAGTCGAGGTGATCACGCCCGAGGACTACCTCGGCGACGTGATGGGCAACCTCAACTCCCGGCGCGGACGGGTCGAGAGCCTCGAGCCGGTCGGCAACGCGCAGGTGATCAAAGCCATCGTTCCGTTGGCGGAGATGTTCGGGTACGCGACGGATCTGCGTTCGATGACGCAGGGACGCGCGGAGTTCACGATGCAATTCGAGCGTTACGAAGAAGTTCCGCAATCGATCGCGGCCGAGCTGGTCACGAGCGACGCGTAACACGAGGAAGGAGAAGCATGGCCAAGCAGAAGTTCGAGCGCACCAAGCCGCACCTCAACGTCGGCACCATCGGTCACATCGACCATGGCAAGACGACGCTGACCGCGGCGATCACCAAGGTGCTCGCGGATCAGGGAACCTCGACGACAGGCATCAAGAGCTTCGAGGAGATCGACAACGCGCCCGAAGAGAAGGCTCGTGGCATCACGATCAACACGTCGCACGTGGAGTACGAGACCGAGAAGCGCCATTACGCGCACGTCGACTGCCCCGGGCACGCCGACTACATCAAGAACATGATCACGGGCGCGGCCCAGATGGACGGCGCGATCCTCGTGGTGTCGGCCGCGGACGGCCCGATGCCGCAGACGCGTGAGCACATCCTGCTTGCGCGCCAGGTCGAGGTGCCGTCGATCGTCGTTGCCCTGAACAAGGCCGACATGGTCGACGACCCCGAGCTGCTCGAGCTCGTCGAGCTGGAAGTGCGCGAGCTGCTCTCGAGGTACGACTTCCCCGGCGACGACATTCCGATCGTGCAGGTCTCGGCCCTGAAGGCGCTCGAGGGCGACGGTGAGTGGGTGCCGAAGATCCTCGAGCTGATGAACGCTGTCGACGAGTACATCCCCGAGCCCGAGCGGGACGTTGACAAGCCCTTCCTCATGCCGATCGAGGACGTCTTCACGATCACCGGCCGCGGCACCGTCGTGACCGGCCGCATCGAGCAGGGCAAGATCGAGTCGGGGAACGAGGTCGAGATCGTCGGCATCCATCCGGAGACCGAGAAGACCGTCGTCACCGGCCTCGAGATGTTTCAGAAGACGCTCGACTACGCCCAGGCAGGCGACAACGCCGGCGCCCTGCTTCGAGGCATCAAGCGTGAGGAGATCGAGCGAGGGCAGGTGCTCGCGAAGCCGGGCTCGATCACTCCGCACACGCACTTCAAGGCAGAGGTGTACGTCCTTTCGAAGGACGAGGGCGGCCGTCACACGCCGTTCTTCAACAACTACCGCCCGCAGTTCTACTTCCGCACGACGGACGTGACGGGTGCGATCAAGCTCCCGGAGGGCCAGGAGATGGTCATGCCGGGCGACAACACGAACATGGAGGTCGAGCTCATCCAGCCGATCGCCATGGATCAGGGTCTGCGCTTCGCCGTCCGCGAGGGTGGCCGAACGGTCGGCGCAGGCGTCGTCACCGAGATCATCAAGTAGCGGAGGCGTCGGTTCGTTGGCTCAAAAAATCCGCATCAGGCTGAAGGGCTACGACCATCAGCAGCTCGACAAGTCGGCTCAGTCGATCGTCGAGACGGCTCAGCGAACCGGCGCCACCATCACCGGCCCCGTCCCGCTGCCCACCGAGAAGAACGTCTACTGCGTGATCCGTTCTCCGTTCAAGGACAAGGACTCGCGGGAGCACTTCGAGGTGCGGACGCACAAGCGGCTGATCGACATCCACTCGCCCACGCCGAAGACGGTCGACTCGCTCATGCGGCTCGACCTCCCGGCGGGCGTCGACATCGAGATCAAGCTATGACGGCTCTACCGGCAACATTCGGCGGCGCCTGGCCCGCGATCACGCTGCGCGCTGCCGCGTCCTCAGTCGTGCCTGGGCAGTCATGCCCAGGCACTCCCTGCGTCCTTGCATCGCTTGGTGCTCGCGACCCAGGCATCCACCAATGTCACCGGCAGAACCGTCAATGAAGGGGATCGTCGGGAGGAAGCTGGGCATGACGCGCGTCTTCGACGCGGAGACGGGCGTCGTCACGCCGGTGACGGTGATCGAGGCTGCGCCCTGCCCGGTCGTTCAGGTGAAGACCGCGGACGCGGACGGGTATGACGCGGTCCAGATCGCCTACGACGAGGCCGCCGAGCGCAAGGTCTCGAAGGCCGAGCTGGGGCACCTGAAGAAGAACAACGTCAGCGGTGCCTACCGGCGCCTCCTCGAGCTGCGTGGTCAGAGCGAGCTGATCGTGGGCGAGAACGTGACCGTGGAGGCGTTCGAGCCGGGGGAGAAGATCAAGGTCACCGGCATCTCGCACGGCAAGGGCTTCGCCGGCACGATCAGGCGGCACAAGTTCCACCGCGGTCCGAAGACACACGGGTCGCACAACATCCGCAAGCCGGGGTCGATCGGCGCGTCGGCGACGCCCTCGCGTGTGTTCAAGGGCATGAAGATGGCGGGCCGCCTGGGTGGCAAGCGCGTGACGCAAGTCGGCCTGGTCGTCCACGAGGTGCGTCCCGACGAGAACCTCCTGCTGGTCAAGGGCGCCGTGCCAGGCCCGAAGAACAGCTTCGTCGAAGTCCGCGAGGCGGGCCGCTGATGCCAGCTCCGAAGGCACCGCTCTTCGACTCTGCGGGGAAGAAGTCGAAGGACCTGACTCTCGAGGAATCGGTCTTCGGTGCGGAGCTGAAGCCGCACGTCGTGCACGAGACCGTGCGTGCCGAGCTGAACGCGGACCGGGCCGGAACCCGCGCCGCGAAGAGCCGTGGGCTCGTCCGTGGAGGACGCGCCAAGCCGTGGCGCCAGAAGGGCACCGGTCGCGCTCGTGCGGGCACGACGCGAGCTCCACACTGGACCGGCGGCGGTGTCGCCTTCCCCCCGACTCCGCGCGACTTCGAGGTCAAGGTGAACCGCAAGGCGCGCCGCTCGGCCTTGCGTGGAGTGTTGTCGCAGCACGCCGCGGATGGCACGTTCGGCGTTCTGGACGGTGCCAGCTTCTCGGAACCGTCCACGAGCACGGCAGTCAAGCTTCTGGCGACGTGGGGACAGGAGCTCCCTGTCGTGGTCGTCACCGTCGACGAGCAGAATGTCTCCAAGTCCTTCCGCAACATCGACCGGGTCGTCGTCACGACGCCCGACAAGCTCGAAGTAGCCGCGCTTGTGTGGGCGCGCTCGGTGCTCTTCACCCAGGAGGCGCTCGAGCGGGTGCAGGAGAGGGCTTCATGAGCTTGCATCCCAATGAAGTCCTGCTTGCGCCGGTCGTGTCGGAGAAGAGCTACGCGCAGATCGAGGGCAGCAACACGTACTCGTTCCGCATCCACCCGGACGCGCACAAGACCCAGGTCCGCCAGGCCGTCGAGGAGCTCTTCGACGTCAAGGTGCTGCGCGTGAACGTGTCCAAGGTGCAGGCGAAGCCGAAGCGCCGTGGCCTTCAGCGTGGCAAGAAGCCGGGCTGGAAGAAGGCGATCGTGCAGCTGCAGCCGGGCGACTCGATCGAGATCTTCGAAGGAGTGCACGCGTAGCCATGCCGATCCGCCGCTACAAGCCGACCTCTCCGGGCCGTCGCTTCATGACCGTCTCGACCTTCGAGGAGATCACGAAGTCGAAGCCCGACAAGGCGCTGACCGAAAAGCTGACGAAGAAGGGCGGTCGCAACAACAAGGGCCGCATCACGACCCGCCACCAGGGCGGCGGGCACAAGCGCCGCTACCGCGTCATCGACTTCAAGCGGACGAAGGACGGCGTGCCGGCGAAGGTGGCAGCGATCGAGTACGACCCGAACCGGTCGGCGCGCATCGCGCTCCTCCACTACGCCGACGGAGCGAAGAGCTACATCCTCGCTCCGGCGCGCCTCAGGGTCGGCGCGACGGTCGAGTCCGGGCCGGCGGCGGACATCAAGCCCGGCAACGCGCTGCCGCTCGAGAACATCCCGACCGGCACGCTCATCCACAACGTCGAGCTCAAGCCCGGCCGGGGCGGCCAGCTGGCGCGGAGCGCCGGGTCCGGTGTCCAGCTCGTCGCGAAGGACGAGGGCTACGGCGTACTCCGCCTCCCGTCCGGCGAGATGCGCCGCGTGCCGCTCAGGTGCCGCGCAACGATCGGACAGGTCGGTAACGTGGACCACGAGAACATCACCGGCGGCAAGGCAGGACGGAGCCGGTGGAAGGGCAAGCGGCCGACGGTGCGCGGCTCGGCGATGAACCCGGTCGACCATCCGCACGGCGGAGGCGAGGGCAAGTCGAAGGGCGGCCGGCACCCGGTCACTCCGTGGGGAGTACCGACGCTCGGCAAGCGCACGCGCCGCAAGCACAAGGAATCGAACCGTTTGATCGTCCGCAGCCGCAGACGCGGCAAGGAGAAGAGATGAGTCGCAGCAGCAAGAAGGGGCCTTTCGTCGAGGAGCGGCTGATGAGCCGCATCGAGGCGATGAACGAGAAGAACGAGAAGCGGATGATCCGCACCTGGTCACGGACCTCCACCGTCTTCCCGGAGATGGTCGGACACACGATCGCGGTCCATGACGGGCGGAAGCACGTGCCGGTGTTCATCTCCGAGCAGATGGTCGGCCACAAGCTCGGCGAGTTCGCGCCCACGCGCACCTTCCGCGGGCATTCCGGAGATCGCAAGACCGAGGTGAAGAAGCGAACTTGAGCACGGTCGAGACACCACGCGAGGTGCGCGCCGAGGCGAAGTACGTCCGCATGTCGCCGCGCAAGGCTCGGCTCGTCGCGGAGCACATCCGCGGCCGCAGCGTGCCCGAGGCTCGGGCCGTGCTCGCGTTCACGTCGCGAGAGGCGGCCCAGGTCCTGCAGAAGGTCCTCCAGTCGGCGGTCTCGAATGCCGAGTCCAACCACGGCATCGCCGAGGAGCGGCTGTACGTGAAGGCCGCCTACGCCGACGTCGGGCCCGTCATGAAGCGCTGGCGGGCGCGTGCGCGCGGCCGCGTGGCCCGCATCCGCAAGCGCACCTGCCACATCACTGTGCTGCTCGCCGAACTGCCGGAAGCAGCACCAACTGTGGAGCCGGTGCAGGCCGCGACCGCGGAAGAGGCTCCGGCTCCCAAGCGTGGCCCTGGAAGGAAGAAGACTGCCGCGGCCTCGAAGAAGAAGACCGCGTCGAAGCGTCCCGCCAAGAAGAAGGAGACAGCGAGCTGATGACGGCCCCCTTCCACCTGCCTCGCACGCGCCAGGGCGCTGCAACGCTCCGGCTCGCCGCGTCCTCAGTCGCGCCCGTAGCCTCCGGCTACGCGCGCTCCCTGCGTCCTTGCGAGCCGGGCGTTTCGCGGCTGGCGCGCACGATTCAGATGAAAGGTGACCGCTAATGGGACAAAAAGTTCATCCCGGCGGGATGCGCGTCGGCGTCATCCACGACTGGAAGTCCAACTGGTACACGGGCAAGAAGGAGTTCCCGAGCTACCTCATCGAGGACATCAAGATCCGGGACCACATCACGAACAAGCTTTCGCATGCCGGTCTGTCGGACATCCTGATCCGCAAGGACAAGCAGCGGATCACCGTCGACATCTACACCGCGCGTCCGGGCATCGTGATCGGGAAGTCGGGCGTCGAGGTCGACGCGCTCCGCAAAGAGCTGCATGCGATCACCAAGAAGAACGTCCACATCAACATCAACGAGATCAAGCGGCCCGAGCTCGACGCGAAGCTGGTCGCGCAGTCGATCGCCGAACAGCTGCAGAACCGCGTCAGCTTCCGGCGCGCGATGAAGCGCGCGCTCGCGTCCGGGATCCGCTCCGGCGCGAAGGGTGTTCGCATCCAGTGCGGCGGGCGTCTGGGCGGTACGGAGATGAGCCGCTCCGAGGCGTATTCGGAGGGCCGTGTGCCGCTGCACACGATCCGCGCCGACATCGATTACGGGTTCGTCGAGGCCAAGACGACCTTCGGCCGGATCGGCGTGAAGGTCTGGATCAACAAGGGCGAGATCATGCCGGAGGGCTACGGCGGCCTGGACACTGAGAAGGACGTGCGACTCGGGGAGCAGGACCAGGCCCGCCGCCGTCGTGCAAACGTCGAAGGGCTGGGTGCGTCACGCGAAGGCGGTCGCGACCGCCAGCGCGACCGGGAGGGGCTCGGTCCCGTGCGTCCCGGACGCAAGCGCAGCGGTCAGGGCCGCGGGGGCGGCCAAGGCCGTGGCCAGGGTCGCGGCAGGCCCGCATCGCGGGGACGCGGCGCGCAGCAGGAGAACGTCGAGAAGCCGCGCACCGATGACGCGGCAACATCGGGCGAGGGGCGGGAGCCGCCGGCCGAGCCACAGGTCGAAACGACCCCAGCTCCCGAGGCCGAAGCGCCCGACAGCACTCCCGAGCAACAGACCGAGGACACAACGACGCGGGACAAGGCTGACAGCTGATGCTTCTCCCGAAGAAAACGAAGTTCCGCAAGTACCAGCGTGGACGGCGGCGCGGTTATGCCAAGGGGCAGACGACCGTGCAGTTCGGCGACTACGGGCTCAAGGCCCTCGAGACCGGTTGGGTGACCAACCGCCAGATCGAGGCTGCGCGAATCGCGATGACGCGCAAGATCAAGCGCGGCGGCAAGGTCTGGATCAACGTCTTCCCGGACAAGCCGACGACGCAAAAGCCGGCCGAGACACGGATGGGCTCTGGTAAGGGCTCGCCCGAGCACTGGGTTGCGGTCGTGAAGCCGGGTCGCGTGATGTTCGAGCTCGCCGGCGTCCCGGAGCCGCTTGCGCAGGAGGCGCTTCGACTCGCCGGGACGAAGCTCTCCGTCAAGACGAAGTTCGTGAAACGAGAGGCTGATCTTTTTGAGAGCTAGAGACCTGAGGGATATGACAGACGAGGAACTCGAGAACGCGTTGCACGATCGGCGTCAGGAGCTGTTCAACCTGCGTTTCCAGTCCGCGACGGGCGCACTCGAGAACAGCGCGCGCTTGAAGCTCGCCAAGCGCGAGATCGCGCGCATCCTCACCGTGCGCCACGAGCGCGAAGGAAGGCTGACGACGACTGATGGCTGACGAGAAGAAGACGACGCGTAAGAAGAAGGACGAGGAGGCTCCCGAGGCCGTGGCCGAGGAAAAGCCAAAGCGCAAGCCTGCCGCCAAGAAAGACGCCGACACGGAGACCGCGGCGGCGAAGAAGCCTGCTGCGAAGAAGAAGGCTGAGGAGACGCCCCCGGTCGAGGAAGAGGCGACCGAGACTCCGACTGAGGAAATCGCGACCGAGCCGGTCGCGGAGGCGCCGGCCGAGGAGACCGTTTCGGAGGAACCTGCACCCGAGCCGGTCGCCGAGGGGGCCGTTGCGGAGGCCGAGCCCGCTGAGGAACCGGGTCCCGAAGCCGATTCAGCCGTGGAGGCGCCGGCGGAGGAGGCGCCACCTCCAGCGGTGTCCGAAAAGAAGAAGAAGCGCAAGAACCTTCCGCGTTCGCAGCGACGTCAGCGTCCGAAGCCGCGGCGCGATCGGCCGGCCGAGCGCAAGCCGATCACGCGCGTCCCCAAGCCCGAATCCGAGCGCGGCCGCCGTCAGGAGCGCCGCGGCGTGGTGGTCTCCAGCGCGATGGACAAGACGATCGTCGTGAAGGTCGACACGATCAAGTCGCATCCGCGCTACAAGAAGGTCGTCCGCCGCAGCGTGAAGTTCCACGCCCACGACGAGCAGAACACTGCCAACGTCGGCGACGTCGTCCGTATCGCCGAGACGCGACCCATCTCGAAGTCCAAGCACTGGCGCCTCGTGGAAGTCGTGGAGGCCGCAAAGTGATCCAGCAGGAATCAAGATTGCGAGTCGCCGACAACACCGGCGCCCGCGAGCTGCTGTGCATCCGCGTCAAGGGCGGGACCGGTCGTCGCTACGCGCGCGTCGGCGACATCATCGTCGGCACGGTCAAGCAGGCGTCTCCCCAGGGCGCCGTCAAGAAGGGCGAGGTCGTCCAGGCCGTGGTCGTCCGGACGCGCAAGCCGTTCGGCCGGGACGACGGGACGACGATCGCCTTCGACGAGAACGCAGCCGTGCTCATCGACGCTCAGCGGAACCCACGCGGAACGCGCATCTTCGGCCCGGTTGCGAGGGAGCTCCGCGAGAAAAACTTCATGAAGATCGTCTCCTTGGCACCGGAGGTCCTCTGATGGCTCACACCATGCGCGTTCGTAAGGGCGATCTCGTCCACGTGCTGAGCGGGAAAGACCGAGGCAAGCAGGGCCGCGTCATCGACGCACGTCCGAAGGAGCGGAAGGTCGTCGTCGAGAATCTCAACATCGCGAAGCGCCACACGAAGCCGCGTCCGATTCAGAACACGAGCCGGATGGGGGCGGCCGGCATGACTCCTGGCGGCGTCATCGAAAAGCCGTCACCTCTCCCCGTCGGCAACGTCATGGTCGTCTGCCCGGTGTGCAACCGGCCCACGCGGGTCGGCATGAAGGAGAAGGAATCCCACGGGCAACAGGTCAAGGTGCGCGTCTGCAAGCGCCCGGACTGCGGCGAGGAGATCGATAGATGAGCACTCGCGTCCGAGAAGTCAGAAAGGAAGCCGCCCGTGCGTCCTATGCACCGCGCCTGAAGACGCTCTACGAACAGGAGCTTCGCTCGAGTCTGAAAGACGAGCTGGGCTTCTCCTCGATGATGGAGGTACCGCGCATCGAGAAGATCACACTCAACATGGGCGTCGGCGAAGCGAAGACGGACGCCAAACAGCTCGATTCGGCGCTCGACGAGCTGACGATCATCGCCGGCCAGCGTGCGCAGGTCCGGCGTGCGCGCAAGTCCATCGCGCAGTTCAAGATCCGCGAAGGGATGCCGATCGGCGCGCGCGTGACGCTCCGCGGTGCCCGCATGTACGAGTTCCTCGACCGACTCATCGCGATCGCGCTCCCACGCATTCGCGACTTCCGCGGGTTGAGCCTGCGGGCGTTCGACGGCCGCGGGAACTACTCGCTCGGCGTCCGGGAGCAGATCATCTTTCCCGAGATCAACTACGACGACATCCAGCAGGTTCGCGGCCTCGACGTCGCGATCACGACCTCCGCAAAGACGGACGAGCACGGCCTGGCGCTTTTGCGCGGGCTCGGCATGCCGTTCGCGGCGGACGGAAGGGAGCAGTAAAGAGGCATGGCCAAGACATCACTCCGGATCAAGCAGCAGCGGCCCCAGAAGTTCCGAGTGCGGAACTACTCGCGCTGCAACCGCTGCGGTCGCCCACGCGCCGTGTTCCGCAAGTTCGGCCTCTGCCGGATCTGCCTGCGGGACCTGGCACACCAGGGCGTCATCCCGGGCATGACGAAGTCGAGCTGGTAACCGTGCTTACCGATCCGGTAGCCGACATGCTCGCCCGCATCCGAAATGCCAACAAGGCGCTGCACGAGACCGCCGAAATGCCGACCTCGCGCCTGAAAGAGGGCATCGCCCGCATCCTCAAGGAGGAGGGCTACATCTCGGACTTCCACGTCAAGAAGGGCGAAAGCTTCGATACGCTGGTCATCCAGCTGAAGTACGGCCGGAGCCGCGAGAGGATCATCACCGACCTCAAGCGGGTGTCGAAGCCCGGTCGCCGTGTCTATGCGGGCAAGGATCGTCTGCCGCGCGTGCTCGGCGGAATGGGTGTGGCCATCCTGTCGACTTCGACTGGACTGATCACCTCCCGTACCGCGGAAGAGAAAGGCATCGGCGGCGAAGTCGTGTGCTTCGTCTGGTAGCGAGATGAGTCGAATCGGCAGACAGCCCATCGAATTGCCCAGCGGCGTGAACGTGTCGCTCCTGCCCGGCCGGGTCATGGTCAACGGCCCTCTCGGCGAGCTTTCGCAGCAGGTGCCCGCGCGCATGAAGATCGAGCAATCCGAGGGCGCGATCACGGTCAGCAGGCCGACCGAGCGGGGCGAGGATCGCGCGCTGCACGGTCTGACGCGGACCCTGATCGCGAACATGGTCGAGGGCGTCACCAAGGGCTTCGAGAAGCGTCTCGAGCTCCAGGGCGTCGGCTATCGCGCCGCCCTGCAGGGAGCGGACCTGCGTCTCGACGTGGGGTACTCGCATCCGGTCGTGCTCAAGGCGCGGCAAGGAATCACCTTCGAGGTTCCTACTCAGACGGAGATCGTCGTGAAGGGCGTCGACAAGCA
The DNA here is from genome assembly GCA_046735315.1 of Actinomycetota bacterium. GTDB lineage: Bacteria > Actinomycetota > Thermoleophilia > Gaiellales > Gaiellaceae > 3-1-20CM-4-69-9. Next base: position 22,928 of record JBKPTB010000157.1, on the reverse strand, counting down.
GCAGGTCGGGCAGACGGCGGCGGAGGTTCGGAAGGTCCGCCCGCCGGAGCCGTACAAGGGCAAGGGCATCCGCTACACCGGCGAGTACGTCCGCCGGAAGGTTGGCAAGCGCGCCTGATGCCGGCTCTGACGGTCAGAGAAGCGCGACGGCGGCGGCACAAGCGCGTGCGCGGCAAGGTCGCAGGCACGGCGGAGCGGCCGCGGCTCGTCGTCACCCGGTCGAACCGAGGGATCGTCGGCCAACTCGTCGACGACACTTCCGGCCGGACGCTTGCGTCCGCTGGCTGGCTCCAGGTGAAGAAGTCCTTCGAGGGGGACAAGACGGCGCAGGCGGCGGAGGTCGGCAAGTTGCTCGCCGAGAGCGCGAAGAAAGCTGGAATCGAAGCCGCAGTGTTCGACCGCGGCGGCTACCTGTACCACGGACGCGTGAAGGCGCTCGCCGACGCTGCGCGAGAAGGAGGACTCAAGTTCTAAGTGAGCACAAGGCCTGAATTCACACCGGTGGAGCGCCAGGTGATCGAGCGCGAGGAGACCCGCGAGCTCAAGGAGCGCGTGGTCGAGATCAATCGCGTCGCGAAGGTCGTCAAGGGCGGCCGGCGCTTCTCCTTCACGGCTCTGGTCGTGATCGGCGACGAGGTCGATCGGGTCGGCGTCGGTTACGGGAAGGCCCGCGAAGTTCCGCTCGCGATCACGAAGGCTGTGGATGACGCGAAGAAGAACCTCTTCACCGTCCCGAAGCACGGCTCCACGATCACGCACGAGATCCTTGGGCGCTCCGACGCGGCGCGCGTCCTGCTTCGCCCGGCGAGCGAGGGAACCGGCGTGATCGCCGGTGGCGGCGTGCGTGCCGTCCTCGAGCTCGCAGGCATCCGCGACATCCTTGCGAAGAGCCTCGGCACCACGAATCCGATCAACATGGCCAAGGCGACGGTCAACGGCCTCAAGCGCCTGCGCCGCCCCGACGAGGTGGCGAAGATGCGCGGCCTGACGGTGTCCCAGGTCTTGCCGTACAAGCCTCCGGCCGAGGACGAGGGAGTTAGTGGCTCAGAGCCACAAGCCCCCGTCGAGGCACCCGCCCCGGCCGAAACGGGAGAAACGACTTAGTGGCTCAGAGCCACTAAGTGGAAACGATGGCCAAAGTTCGCGTGACGCAGGTTCGGAGCCAGATCGGTCAGAGCGAGAAGCATCGCGGGACGCTCCGTGCCCTCGGGCTCGGCAAGATCGGCAAGACCGCCGAGCACGACGACGGTCCCGTCCTGGCAGGCATGCTTCGGAAGGTCCGGCATCTGGTGAAGGTCGACAATGGCTAAAGAGCTCAACCTTTCGTCCCTCAAGCCCGCGCAGTCGCAGAAGGCCCGCAAGCGCATCGGCCGGGGCCTCGGGTCCGGGAAAGGACGCTATTCGGGCAGGGGGATCAAGGGCCAGAAGGCCCGTTCGGGCTCGCACAAGATGCGCGCCGGTTTCGAGGGGGGGCAGATGCCGCTCTACATGCGCGTGGGCAAGCAGCGGGGGGCGACGTCCAAGGACGCGATGCCGATCGGTCCGTTCCGGACCTCGACCGCGCCGGTCAACGTCGGCTCGCTCGACGCCTTCGACGACGGAGCCGAGGTCACCCCCGAGTCACTCGTCGAGAAGGGCCTGATCAAGAACACGAAGACGGACGTCAAGCTGCTCGGCAACGGCGAGCTGAAGAAGAAGCTGACGATCCGAGTCCACGCCATCTCGGCGAGCGCGAGGCAGAAAATCGAGGGCGCGGGCGGGACTGTCTCGCTCCTCAGAGAGGCAAAGCCCAAGAAACAGAAGCAGCCGAAGCCGAAGCCGGCCGCGGCCGAGCCCGAGGCTCCCGAAGCCGCGGCCGCGCCCGAGTCCGAGTCCGAGCCCGAGCCCGAGGAGAGCTAGATGTTCTCCTGGCTCGCCAACGCCTGGCGCGTGCCCGAGCTACGGAAGCGCGTCCTCTTCACCTTCATGATCCTGGCCCTCTATCGCCTGGGCTCGTGGATTCCCGCACCGGGCGTCGACTCGCAGACGATCAAGGACTACTTCAACTCCCGGGGCGGGACGATCCTCGGGCTGCTGAACGTCTTCTCAGGCGGGGCGCTGTCCCAGTTCGCGCTGTTCGCGCTCGGGATCATGCCCTACGTCACCGCGTCGATCATCTTGCAGCTCATGACCGTCGTCGTGCCGAAGCTGGAGCAGCTTCAGAAGGAAGGCGAGTCCGGCTACGCCAAGATCAACCAGTACACGCGTTATCTGACGGTCGGCCTCGCGGCTGCGCAGTCGACGGGCTACGCGTACCTGTTCAAGCGCTCCGGCAGTCTCAACGCGAACACCGGCCGCATCGTCCTGATCGTCGTCACGCTGACTGCCGGAACGACGCTGCTGATGTGGATGGGTGAGCTGATCACCAAGCGCGGAGTCGGCAACGGGATCTCGCTGCTGATCTTCGGATCGATCCTCTCGTCCGCGCCGACCGGAATCGCCGCCTGGTACAACGGCGGCACGATGGAGCGGCTTTTCTTCCCGCTCGTCGCGATCGCGATCGTCGCCGCAGTCGTCTACATCCAGGAGGGGCAGCGTCGCATCCCGATCCAGTACGCGAAACGGATGGTGGGCCGGCGACAAACCGCCGGGGGATCGACCTACATGCCGTTACGCGTGAACATGGCCGGCGTGATCCCGGTCATCTTCGCCGCGGCGGTGATGGCCTTCCCACCCACGATCGCCCAGTTCTTCCCGGCCACGCAGGGATGGATCAACGCGCACTTCTCCTACGGATCTCTCCTCTACATCGGGCTCGAGGGAGTGCTGATCATCATCTTCACCTACTTCTACACGGCGGTTCAGTTCAACCCCGTCGACCAGGCCGACAACCTGCGCAAGTACGGCGGCTACATTCCGGGGATCAGGCCAGGTGCGCCGACGGCACAGTATCTCGACCGCGTGCTCACGCGCCTGACGCTGCCCGGTGCGCTCTACCTCGCGGCGATCGCCGTCCTCCCGAGCATCTTCATCAAGTACGGGGGCTTCTCGCAGGCAACCTCGCGAGCTCTCGGCGGCACGTCAGTCCTGATCGTGGTCGGCGTCGCGCTCGACACCATGCGCCAGATGGAGTCGCAGATGATGATGCGTAGCTACGAAGGCTTCTTGAAGTGACGCCGACCACCTGCCCGCCTCGCACGCGCTGGGGCGCTGCACGATGCGACCAGGTGGGCGGCTGAAATAGTGCCGTTGAACGTTCTGCTTCTCGGTCCGCAAGGGGCCGGCAAGGGGACGCAGGCGAAGAGGATCTCCGAGGAGTACGGGATCCCGCACATCGCCAGCGGCGAGATCCTGCGCGCCGAGATGGATGCCGGCACCGAGCTCGGTCGCTTCGTGAAGGACGTCTACGATCGCGGCGACCTCGTCTCCGACGCCCTGATGATCGAGCTGATCCGCCGACGGCTCGAGCAGCCGGACACCGAGTCGGGATTCATCCTCGATGGCTTTCCTCGCACGACCGCCCAGGCCGAGGCACTGGACACGATGTTCTCCGACATCGGGCGCAGCCTGAGCCTCGCGTTCGCGCTGCAGATCCCCGACGAGGTAGCGTTCGAGCGGCTCCGCAAGCGCGCTCAGCTCGAAGGCCGCGCCGACGACACAGACGAGGCGATCCAGCGCCGGCTGGACAACTACCACCGGGAGACCGAGCCCCTGATCGAGTACTACCGGACGCGCGGTAACGTCGTCTCGATCCGAGCGGATCGCAGCGAAAACGAGGTCTTCGCCGACATCCAGCAGGCCCTGGAGCGGGTGCCCGCTTGATCGTTCGCAAATCAGCGGCGGAAATCGAGGGCATGGCACGTGCCGGCGGGCTCGTCGCGGACACGATTGCGCTGCTCGGAGAGCACGCTCAGCCCGGCATCACCACGGCCGAGCTCGATCGGCTTGCCGAGGACTTCATCCGCGAGCACGCGGGCGTCCCGACATCGAAGGGGTATCGCGGCTTTCCGGCTGCGACCTGCATCTCGCCGAACGCGATGGTCGTCCACGGGATCCCGGGGAGTCATCGGGTGGAGGACGGGGATCTGATCTCCGTCGACGTGGGAATCACGTTGGACGGCCTGGTCGCGGACAGTGCCTACACCTTCGGCGTCGGCACGGTCGATCCCGAAGCCCAGCGGCTGCTCGACGTCGGGAAGGAGGCTCTGGCCGCCGGCATCGCCCAGGCGCGGGCGGGAAACCGGGTCGGTGACATCTCCCACGCGGTCCAGGAGGTCGTCGAGGCAGCCGGCTTCTCCGTCGTGCGTTCGCTCGTCGGCCACGGGGTGGGCCGCTCCTACCACGAAGAGCCGCAGATCCCCAATTTCGGGGACCCTGGTCGCGGGCCCCAGCTCCAGGCCGGGATGACCCTCGCGATCGAGCCGATGATCACCGCCGGGGGCCCGGACGTCTACCTCCACGACGACGAGTGGTCGATCTCCACCGCCGACGGCTCCCTCGCCGTCCATTTCGAGCACACTGTGGCCGTTGCCGAGGAAGGCCCGCCGCGGATCCTCACGGCGGCCAAGTCCCGAGAAAAGGCCGGTTTGGTACCATAAGCGGTTCGCGGCGGGCCGTCCCGCCGTGTTTTCGTGCGCTAACAACAAGAAAGGCGATGGCAGGCAAAGAAGAGAAGATCGAGATGGAAGGAGAGATCACCGAGGCGCTCCCGAGCACGATGTTCCGGGTGCAGCTCGATGGTGGACATTCCGTGCTCGCCACGATCTCCGGGAAGATGCGCAAGCACTACATCCGCATCCTCCCCGGGGACAAGGTGAAGGTCGAGCTCTCGCCATACGATCTCACTCGCGGCCGCATCACCTACAGACACCGATAGGACATCCATGAAAGTACGAGCATCAGTGAAGCCCATGTGTGAGCGCTGCCGCGTGATCAAGCGGCACGGCAAGACCATGGTCATCTGCACCAATCCCCGACACAAGCAAAGGCAGGGGTAGTCACTTGGCGAGAATTGCGGGAGTCAACCTTCCGAACCAGAAGCGGCTCGAGATCGGGCTGACCTACATCTATGGCATCGGGCAGCCGACCGCACGCAAGGTCGCCGTCGCGCTCGGCCTCAATCCCGACACGAAGATCCGCGATCTCACCGACGAAGAGGTCACGAGGCTGCGTCAGTACATCGACGAGAACCTGCAAGTCGAGGGCGACCTGCGTCGCGACCGCTCTCAGGCGATCAAGCGGCTCGGGGAGATCGGCTCCTACCGTGGTATTCGTCACCGGCGCGGTCTCCCCGTCAACGGCCAGCGGACTCGCACGAACGCCCGCACCCGCAAAGGCCCGGCGAAGACAGTCAGCCGCGGCAAGAAATCGACGGCGAAGACGTAGATGGCGCCTCCTCGTAAGACAGCGGCCAGGGGCCGCACGCGTCGCCGCGTGCGCAAGAACATCGCCATCGGCCAGGCGCACATCAAGACGTCGTTCAACAACACGATCGTCGCGCTGACCGACAAGGACGGCAACGTGATCGCGTGGGAGTCCGCGGGGTCGGCCGGTTTCAAGGGCTCGCGCAAGTCCACACCGTTCGCCGCCCAGGTCACTGCAGACTCGTGCGCGCGCAAGGGGATGGAACACGGGCTCCAAAAGGTCGAGGTCTTCGTCAAGGGCCCAGGGTCGGGCCGCGAGACCGCAATCCGCTCGCTACAGGCGGCCGGTCTCGAGATCCTTGGAGTGAAAGACGTGACGCCACAGGCTCACAACGGCGTGCGTCCGCGGAAAAGGCGGCGCGTCTAATGGCCCGCGACAGATCACCGAAGTGCAAGCAGTGTCGCCGCGAAGGCATGAAGCTTTTCCTGAAGGGCGAGCGCTGTCTGACCGAGAAGTGCGCGATCGAGCGTCGCTCGTATCCACCGGGCGAGCACGGCCGCGGCCGGATCAAGCAGTCCGAGTACCTGCTGCAGCTGCGCGAGAAGCAGAAGGCGCGCCGGTACTACGGCCTGCTCGAGAAGCAATTCCGCACCTACTACAGCAAGGCGGCCAAAGGCACGGGCGTCACGGGTGAGACCCTGCTGCAGATGCTCGAGACTCGCCTCGACAACGTCGTCTACCGCCTCGGGTTCGCGGTCTCGCGTGCCCAGGCGCGCCAGCTCGTGCGGCACGGACACTTCCAGGTGAACGGCCGCCGGGTCAACATCCCGAGCTACCAGGTCAAGCCGGACGACATCATCACCGTCGCGCAGGGTTCGTCCGCGGAGCAGGTGATCAGAGATGCAACCGACCTCACGGCCTCGGTGGCGCCGTGGTTGCAGGCCGATCACGACGGCCTGACCGGAAAGATCCTCAAATGGCCGGCGCGTGACGAGATCGACACGCCGGTTCAAGAATCGCTCATCGTCGAGCTCTACTCGAAGTAGAAAGGAACACCTTGGCAACACGTACAAGCTTGATGGAATTCCAGATCCCGAAGATCGTCCACGAAGAGCTGGACGAGCAGCGCGGGGTCTTCGAGATCGAGCCGCTCGACCGCGGCTTCGGCTACACGTTCGGTAACTCGCTGCGTCGCGTTCTGCTCTCCTCGCTGGAGGGCGCGGCGGTCACCTCGGTGAAGATCGAGGGGATCTCGCACGAGTTCACGACGCTGACGGGCGTCCGCGAGGACGTCACGGACATCATCCTCAACCTCAAGAACCTCGTCTGCCGGCTCCACGGCGACTCCCCCGAAATCGAGGTGCACGTCGCCAAGCGAGGCGCGGGCACGGTCAAGGCCTCGGACATCGAAGCGCCGGCCGAGCTCGAGATCCTCAACTCGGATCTGGAGATCGCCCACCTCTCCGAGAAGGGCAAGCTCGAGATGACGCTGACGATCGGCCGCGGCCGCGGCTACGTTCCGGCGGAGCTCAACCGAGGGCCCGAGCACACGATCGGCGTCATTCCGATCGACTCCATGTTCTCGCCGGTGCGGCGCGTTGCCTACGACGTCGAGGCCGCTCGCGTCGGGCAGCGAACGGACTACGACAAGCTGCGCCTCGACGTCACGACGGATGGATCGCTCAGTCCGAAGGACGCAATCGCGCAGGCCTCCGAGATCCTGATCCGGCAGCTTGCCATCTTCACCGACCTCGACCGCATCGAGGGCTTCGGCGAAGCGGCGGCTGCGGCCGGTGACGGTGCGCAGCCGGAGATGCCGCTCGCGCACGGGATGGAAAACTTCCCGATCGAGGAGCTCGAGCTCGGCGTCCGGTCGTACAACTGCCTTAAGCGCGTCGGCATCGAGACGATCGGCGACCTCGTCGTCAAGACCGAGAGCGAGTTGGCGGCAATCCCGAACTTCGGCAAGAAGTCCGTCGAAGAGGTCAAGGAGACGCTGTCCGCGCACGGTCTGACGTTGCGGGGCGACGAGGGGGGAAACGACAACCTCTAATGCGTCACCGTCGCGCAGGGAAGAAGCTCGGGCGCGACTCGGCGCACCGTAGAGCCCTCTACTCGAACCTCGCCGGTTCGCTGATCGAGCACGGCCGGATCAAGACCACCGAGGCCAAGGCCAAGGCGGTCAAGCCCTTCGCGGAACAGATGATCACGCTCGGCAAACGCGGTGACCTCCACTCCCGGAGGCTCGCGCTTGCCGAGCTGCGCTCGCAGTTCGTCGTGCACCAACTCTTTGCAGAGGTGGCACCGCGGTTCGCAGACCGGCCCGGCGGTTACACGCGCATCGTCAAGCTGGGGCCGCGACTCGGCGATGCGGCCGAGATGGTCTATCTCGAGCTGGTCGACTACCAGCCGGCCGGCGCGGCGCCGGCGACGACCGCCGCGTCGTAGCAGGGGAACCGCAGGATGCTCCTCCTCGGAGCGATCCTGCTGGCGATCTTCGTCCTTCCGTCCCCGTGGGGGCTCGTCGCCGTCGCGGCAGGAGGCCTGCTCGACGTTGCTGAGTCGCTCTTCGTACTCCGTTGGTCCCATCGGCGGCGGGTCGTGACCGGAGTCGAGGCGCTCATCGGTCAGCGGGCGGTCGTGAGCACGCCGACGCAGGTCCGGGTGGCCGGCGAGCTGTGGGAGGCGCGGTCGGAGCGGCCGCTTCGTCCGGGGGACGAGGTCGTCGTGCGCGCTGTCGACGGCCTAACCTTGATCGTCGAATGATCGATGTGCTCCTCGCGGCTCGTGCGAACGAGTCGCTCGATCTCGGCTAGCCCGCCGAGCCGAGCGCCGCGCTGACCGCGGCGATGATGACCCCTCCGAGCGTGACGGACCCGAGCGCGCGGATGAAGCCGACCTGGAAGAACCGCCACCGCAGCCAGGCGAGGATGAGGAGCTCGAGCGCGACGACGGCGATCGCGAAGTAGAGGGCGACGAGATAGTGGGGGATGAGGAACGGCAGCGTGTGCAGGATGCCCCCCACGAAGGTTCCGGCGCCGGTGATTGCGCCGCGGACGACCGGGTTTCCGCGGCCGGTCAGCTCGCCGGTATCGGAGAGACCTTCCGAGAAGGCCATCGAGATTCCGGCCCCGAATGCCGTGGCGACGCCTGCGATGAACGCGAAATGGGGCTTGTGGGTGACGACGGCGACCGAGAAGATCGGCGCCAGCGTCGACAGCGAGCCGTCGATCAGCCCGACCATCGCCGGCTGAACCCGTTGCAGCAGAAAGGTTTCGGTGGCGGTCACTAAGTAGAGTGTACCAGATGAACCGCAAGTTGATAGAACATAAGGCAAACCTGACAAATCACGTCAGGAGTGCCTGACGTGCGGCTGAAGCTAACGCTCGAGTACGACGGCACCGACTTCCACGGTTGGGCGGCGCAGCCGCGGTTGCGGACCGTCGAAGGCGCCTTGCAGGCTGCGCTCGCCGTTGTCTTCAGGAGTGTCGAGGCCCTCGCCGTCGCCGGTCGCACCGACGCCGGCGTGCATGCCCTCGGCAACGTCGTGAGTGTCGACGTCGAGGGCGGACCGCCGCCCGAACGCGCTGCGGAGGCGATCAACACCGCGTTGCCAGACGATGTTTCGGTGGTCTGGGCCGAGGAGACGGCTGCCGACTTTCATGCGCGTCACTCGGCGCGCGCGCGCAGCTATCGCTACCGAGTGTGGCGTCGGCGCGAGCCCTCGCCGTTCGAGCGCCGGCGTGCCTGGTGGTATCCCCGGCGGGTCGACGAGGAGCGACTCGCGATCGCGGCTGACCTGCTCGTCGGCGAGTACGACTTTCGTGCCTTCACGCCTACCGAGACGCAGCACGACGTCTTCGTGCGGAACGTCTTCCGCTCGGAGTGGCATCGCCGTGGAGACGCGCTCGAGTTCGAGATCACGGCCGACAGTTTTCTGCGGCACATGGTGCGCACCCTCGTCGGGACAATGCTCGAGCTGCCGCCCGAACGAATCGCGGCACTCCTGGAAGGTCGCGGGCGAGCCGAGGCGGGTTCGACCGCTCCGCCCTGGGGCCTCTATCTCGAGCGAGTGGACTATGTCGAGCGGTGACATCCCGCGTCGGTCCGTCTCCTTGCACGGTGGCTAGCATCAACTCCATGCGCTTTCCGGTCGTCCTCTTCGATCTCGACGGCACCGTGATCGACTCCGGCGCCATCATCCTCGCCTCGATGCGACACGCAGCGAGGGAGGTGCTCGGAGCCCACGTCCCCGACGAGGAGCTCATGGCTGCTGTCGGCGGGCCGGGACTCGAGGCACAGATGCACGCACTTGCACCCGATCGTGTCGACGAGCTGATCACGGTCTATCGCGCACACAACGAGCCGCTCCACGACGGGCTCGCCTGCTGCGCCGGGATGGAGGACGTGCTCGTTCGGCTGAGAGACGAGGGCCGCCGGCTCGGCATCGTCACCGCGAAGCGGCGCCAGACGGTGGAGCTCGCGTTCGCGCGCGTACCGATCGAGCACTTGTTCGACACCGTCGTCGGCGGGGACGAGACCGGGCGCCACAAGCCCGATCCCGAGCCACTCCTGCTCGCCCTCGACCGGCTCGGTGCGCGTCCTCAGCAGGCCGCGTACGTGGGCGACGCGCCCTTCGACGTCAAGGCTGCCAAGGCCGCGGGTCTCTATGCAATAGGGGTCACCTGGGGCGGGATCCACGCGCGGGAACGCCTCGAGGCAGAACGGCCGGACGCGCTCGTCGACACCCCGGAGGAGTTGCTTGGCCACCTCTAAGACAGAGGAGCGCGCCGCCGAGCTCCGCGACGTTCTCGACTACCACCTGTATCGCTACCACGTCCTCGACGATCCGGAGGTCTCGGACGCGGAGTACGACCGGCTCTACGACGAGCTCGTCGCGCTCGAGGAAAGCAATCCGGGTCTCGTCACGGCGGACTCGCCGACCCAGCGCGTGGGGGCGCCTCCGTCGGACAAGTTCCAGAAGGTCGAGCACCCGACCGCCATGGGCTCGCTCGAGAAGGTGACGACGGACGAGGCCCTCGAGAAATGGCACGCGGACGTGTGCAAGCGGCTCGGGACCACCGAGGTCGCCTACGTCACCGAGCCGAAGATCGACGGGCTCTCGATCAACCTGATCTACGAGGGCGGTTCATTCGTCCGCGGGGCGACCAGAGGTGACGGGCGTCGCGGCGAGGACGTCACACCGAACCTGCGGACGATCAAGGCGATCTCGATGCGCATGCAGCTGGCGCCGGATGAGGAGCCGCCGCCGCTGCTCGAGGTACGCGGTGAGGTCTACCTGCCGCTGAGCGGCTTCAACGCCCTGAACGAGCGCCTCGTCGCCGAGGGCAAGAAGCCGACGCCGAACCCGCGCAATGCGGCCGCGGGGTCCCTCCGGCAGAAGGACTCGGCGATCACGGCGCGGCGGCCGCTCTCCATCTGGATCCACGGGCTCGGTGTGCGCAACGGGCTCCCGGTCGACGGTCATTGGGAGGCGTTGCAATGGCTGCGTGAGCACGGATTCAGGACCAATCCCTACGCGGAGCTGCACGAGAGCGTCGCCTCCGTGGCCGCAGCGTGTCGCGAGTGGGAAAAGCGGCGAATCGGGCTCGACTACGAGATCGACGGAATCGTGATCAAGGTCGATTCCTTCGAGCAGCAGCGGCGCCTCGGCGCGCTGCACGAACGTCCGCGGTGGGCGCGCGCCTACAAGTGGGCGCCGATGACCGCGCAGACGAAGCTCAACAAGATCCACATCCGGGTCGGCCGCACCGGTGCGCTGAACCCCTGGGCCCAGCTCGAACCGGTCGAGGTCGGCGGTGTCACCGTTTCGCAGGCGACGCTCCACAACGAGGAGGACATCAACCGGAAGGACATCCGCGAGGGCGACAACGTCATCGTCCAGCGCGCCGGTGACGTCATCCCGCAGGTCGTCGGGCCGGTCCTCCCGCACGAGCCTGGGACGAAGGCGTTCAAGATGCCGAAGAACTGCCCGCTCTGTGGCACGGCAATCGTCAAGCCGGAAGGCGAGGCGATGCACCGGTGTCCCAATCGGGCGTGTCCATCGCGGGGGCTCGAGTCGCTGATCAACTGGGTGCAGGCCGCCGCGGACATCGAAGGCGTGGGCGAGCAGTCTGTGCGACGGCTCTGGGATCTGGGGCTCGTGCGATCCCTGCCGGACCTGTACCGGCTGACGAAGGAACAGCTCATGGAGCTCGAGGGCTATGGCGAGATCTCGGCCGGGAACGCGATCGCGTCGATCGAGGCCTCGAAGCAGGTTCCCTTCCACCGAGTGCTCTTCGGGCTGAACATCCCGGACGTCGGCTGGGTGACGGCGCAGAACCTCGCTCGCCATTTCGAGACCGTGGACCGGCTGATGGGCGCAAGCCAGGAAGACATCCTCGAGGTGGAGGGGATCGGTCCGGAGCGTGCCGAGGCGATTGCCGAATGGTTCTCGGACGAGGCAAACGTTCAGTTGGTCGAGGAGCTCCGCTCGCTCGGGTTGCGGTTCGAGATCGGCGACGAGCTCAGGCCGGTCGAGGGACCGCTGAGCGGCAAGACCTACGTGATCACAGGGACGCTCGAAGGCTTCACGCGAGACGAGGCTGCTGCGGCGCTTGAAGGCAAGGGCGCCAAAGTCGTCAACTCCGTCTCGGGCAAGACGACGGGTCTCGTCGTCGGGGAGGAGCCGGGCAACTCGAAGCTCGCGAAGGCACGCAAGCTCGAGGTGCCGCAGCTCTCGGAGCGGGACCTCGTAGAGCTACTGCGCGGCTAGGACCTGCGCGAAACGGTCCTGCGCGCGCCGTGCCCACCAGGAGGACAGCGGGTGTCCGTTCTGCAGGATCGCGAACGCGAACCGCTCAGGGACGTAGCCGGATAGCGACGACGCCTCGTCGGTGGTTCCGGTTTTGGCGATCACACGTCCCCGCGCAGGTGGTTTGCGGAGCCGATCCTCCAGCGTGCCGCTGATACCGGCGACCGGAAGTGCAGCCGCCAGGGTGGGCTGAACGACCGGATCGGCCCAGGCTTTCTCCAGCAGGCTGGCGAGAGCGTTCGCGGTGAGCCGGTCGAGACGCGAAAGGCCGGACCCGTCGACGATTCGTACGCCCGTCATCGGCACGCCCGCCTGCGTGAGCACCTCGCCGACGACCGACGCGCCCGCCGCGCTCGTGCCGCGGTCGAGCTCGCTGAGGCCGAGCTGCTTGAGGAGCATCTCAGCCGTGAAGTTGTCGCTCTCTCTGTCCATGAAGCGAAGCATCGCGGCGAGCGTCGGCGAGGAGACCGAGGCGAGCGGCTCGGACCATTCACCGGCGCGACCGGTACGAACCGCGCCCGCCACGGCCACGCCCGCCGTGCGGAGCGCGGCGCGGAACGAGGTTGCGGCTGCGAGCGCGGGAGCGCGCGTCACGAAGCTGCCGACGCGGGCTCGGTCAACGACGAGCGCCGAGAGCGGTGGAGACTCGTCGACGTAGAAGCTCGGCTTCCAGCCCGACGCGACTCGGCGCGCGTCGTACGAGCTCTCGTCGCCGACGATCCCGCCTGTGACCTTGCGGATACCGGCAGCCTTCACCTGCGCCGCAAGCGCACGAAGATCGGCGCGCGAGAGAGTCGGATCTCCGTTGCCCTTGAGCACCAGCGCGCCGTTCCAAACGACGCCGTCGAGCTGGCCGTCGCCCAGCACGTCGGTGTCGATCCGGAACGTGGGCCCGAGCCTCACGAGTGAGGCGTACGTCAGGGGCAGCTTCTCGTTCGAGGCGGGAGCGAGCGCCCTCGCACCGTTCTGTGCGAACACCACGGTGCCCGTCTCGAGATCGAGCGCGACGCCTGCGGAGCGCGCAGGAGCGACGTGCGGCACCCGGAGCGCGCGAGCTAGTGACCGCTGCAACGGCGATTGCTGGTCGGTTCGTGCGGCCGTCGAAGACGGGGCTACGAGAGCGAGGGCGACGGAGAGTGCTGCTACGAGACGGCGGCTCAAGCACCACCCATTTTTCGAGCCTGCACCAGTCGAGTCAAGAAGATGGGCCTCCCAGCGGAGGAAGATAGTCCGGGCGGCCCATGTAGTGCGGGCCGAGCCAGGAGATACTGGTCGAAGCGGCCCGAACCTGTCGTCCTGCCATGATTCACGAAGAGATCCGCAGCCTGCTCGACGCTCCGCCCGTGGGCGACGATGCCCCGAGCATCGATGCGGTCGAGCACACGCTGACGGCCGGCTATGCGAGGGCGCTCGCGCTGGAGGCCGAGCGTTGGCGGCTAGAGCGTCGAATCACCGAGGTGGCATCGAAGCTCGCCGAGGCCAGCGAGCCGCAGCACTCCGAGCTCGTCAACCTCGGCCGGCGCCTGTCCACCGCCGACGGCGATCTTGCGTGTCTTCGAGACCTGCTCGCGTCGTTGCGCACTCGCGCCGACGAGATTCGCTCGTCTCGCTAGTACCCCTTAAACGATCCCGCTCCGCACGGCATAGACGGCCGCCTGGATGCGGTTGTCGATCTGCAGCTTCATCAGGATGTTCGAGATGTGGTTCTTCACCGTCTTCGGGCTGATGTGCAGCTCCGCGGCAATCATCGAGTTGTCTTTGCCGTTCGCGATGAGCTTCAGGACCTCGATCTCACGGTCGGAGAGCTCGGCGCGAATAGTGCTCTCGATGTCGGGCTGTGTGCTCGACGCGCGTAGTCGCTGCAATACCTTGGAGGCGATCGTGGGCGAGATAAGCGATTCGCCGAGCGCCGCCGCCCGGATTCCGGCGATGAGCTCCTGGATCGAGGAGTCCTTGAGCAGGTAGCCGCAGGCACCGGCGAGGATCGCGTCCATCACGTCGTTGTCCTGGTCGGAGATCGTCAGCATGACCACGCGCGTCAGCGGCGCGATGCTCGAGATGTGGCGTGTCGCCTCGACGCCGCCCATGCCTGGCATGTTCAGGTCCATGACGACGACGTCCGGCGCGACCTCGCGCACGATGTTCAACGCTTCCTGGCCGGCGGACGCTTCGCCGATGATCTGCACGCCCTCGTCCTCGAGCAGGTTTCGGAGACCGCTTCGGAAGAGGTCGTGGTCGTCGACGATCAGCACGCGGACGTCGGCCAGCGTCTGCTCGTCCGGTCTTACGGATTCAGTCATGACTGGGCGTTCTCCCCACGCAGGCGCGGAAAGTCTAGTGAAGCGTGATCGTCACCGTGCGTCGGCCCCAGGCCATGGCATCCGCAAGACTCGGGAACCAAAGGTCGATGGTGTTGCCCTGGACCGCTGTACCCGTGTCGGCAGCGACTCCGTCACCGTAGCCCGGGATCGTCAGTCGCGTGCCGAGGGGGATGACTGCGGGGTCGACGGCGACGACACCGAATCCGACCGGAAGACCGGTCGCCGTGTGACCGGGAAGCGAGTAACCCGTCGCGGTCACCGTCAGCGTGCGCGCGCCTTGGGCTGTCGGAACGGCGACGATCGTGGGCGGACCCGATTCGCTCTTGGCCTGCACGGCCTGCGCTCGCTCGACGACGTGTCGCGCACGGGCCGTCAAGTTGGCGATCTCGCGGGCAGTGAACCGTCGCTGGCGCGCGAGCGAGTCGAGGTACGCCAGCCGCTCGGCGCGTGCGCTGGACAGCGCGGCGGCGGTCTCGGTCGTCTGTGCTTCGAGGGTCTGAACCTCGCGGACCTGAGCAGCGAGCTCCAGGGCGAGGCCCTTCAGTTTCGTGCGCCCGTCCCTGGCGTCCAGAGCGGCCTGCGCTCCCTGGCGCGCGCTGCGGTCCAGCTCGTCCAGCCGAGTGACCGCATCGTCGAGGGAAGTGGAGCCCAGCAGGATGGCGATTGGGTTGGGCTCACCATTTTCGTAGAGGGCGCGCAAGCGGTCGCCGAGCAGCCGCTCAGAGGCCCTCAGCGTTCCCTCGACGACGGAGATCTCACGCCTGACTTGCTCCTGCTCCAGCCTCAGAGCCTCGGCACGCGTGCGTAGACGGCCGAGAGCACCCCGGGCCTCGCTGAGGCGGGAATCGAGCGAATAGAGGCCGAGCAGGGCCTGTTCGGAGCGGGCAGCGAGCCGGGCTTGGCGGTGGCTCAGCGATCCCGACCGGGCCTCCTGGGTGCGGCCAGCCCCGTGGGCCCCAGGCAAGAACATGCCGAGGACTACAGCCGCTGCGAGCCCGAGCCCGAGCGCAAGGCGTCTCTCCCGTCGCCAAGGCAAGGGCCCGGACACTAGCAACGGGCGACTTTGTGCGGGTTCTACACAAGTCGAAAATGACCAGTTTTAGGCTCGGAAAGCTGTTGCAGACATCCGAAGTCGTTGGTAGGGTGCCGCACTTGTGACGTACCGGCCCCCTCCGGTGCGCTCGTCGAACCCGATCTTCCGAGCTATTGACTAGCGGCAGGAGACGACAGGCGCAGGCATTCGTATTCGGCATAGCCGTGCTGCTGCTTGCCGCGACGGCCGCCGCCGCCGACCCGGGTGCGGTCGCTTCGAAACGGGCGCAGGCACAGCAGGTGCTCGCCCAGATCCAGCAGATCGACAGCAACCTGGGCGCTGCGGTCGAGGCCTACAACCTCGCCAACGTCCGCCTCCACAAGATCGAGAGCGACCAGCGGGAGAACCGCCGGCAATTGAAGCTGACCCAGGCGAACCTCAAGGTTGCCCAGGACTCGCTCGCCGCCCGGCTCGTGAGCGCCTATACCTCCACCCAGGACAACTCGACGCTCTCGGTGCTCCTCGGCTCGACGAGCCTGGACGATCTGCTGAACAGGATCGAGGCCGTCAACTCCACCTCGCAGCAGGACGCGAGCATCGTCCGGCAGGTCACCTCGTTCAAGGCCGCTGTTCAGCGGCACCGGACGGAGCTGCGGCGGGCGCATGCCGAGCAGCGGAGCATCGTTGCGCAGAAGGCAGCACAGAAGCGGCACATCGAGGCCCAGCTCGCGTCACGGCGACAGCTCCTATCGTCGATCAAGAGCGAGATCACGCGGATCAAGGCCGCCGAGGCGGCCCAGCAGCGACAGTTGGCGGCTGCCGCCCAGGCACGGCTTGCCGGCGCCCAGCCAGTGACGGATGTGGGCGTGGGCGTCTCGGCCTCCACGCCCGAGGGCTCGACGGTCGCGCCTCCGAACGTTCACGGCGGCGTGGTCGGAATCGCGATGCAGTACCTCGGCGTTCCGTACGTGTGGGGGGGCTCCAGCCCGCGGGGCTTCGACTGCTCCGGCCTCGTGGCCTACGTTTTCGCGCAGATCGGGGTCTCGCTTCCACACAGCTCCTACGCGCAGTTCGGGATGGGAACGCCGGTCTCGATCAGCCAGCTGCAAGCCGGTGACCTCGTCTTCTTCACGGGTGCGAGCCACGTCGGCATCTACATCGGCGGCGGCCAGTTCATCCATGCTCCGCACACGGGCGACGTCGTCAAGATCTCGTCGCTGAGCGGGTACTACTCGTCGAACTTCGCCGGCGGCCGGCGGATCTAGCCGGCGAGCAAGACGCCGGTCAGGCGTAGAGCCCTTCGATCTCCTTGGCGAAGTGCTCCTGGCAGACGCGCCGTTTGAGCTTCAGCGTCGGCGTCACCTCTCCGTCCTCGGCGTTGAAGTCCCGCGGCAGGATCGCAAACCGCTTGATCTGCTCGAACCGCGACAGATCACGATTGACCTCGTCGACAGCTCGCTGCACTTCGGCTTCTGCGTTCTCCCGCGACGCGTCCTCGACGAGCGTGACGAGTGCCGCCACGTACGGTCGCCGGTCACCGACCACGAGAGCCTGCGAGATGATCGGGTGCGTCTTGAGCGCGTTCTCCAGATTCTGAGGCGCAACGTTCTTCCCGCCGGCAGTGACGAGAATGTCCTTCTTGCGGTCCGTGATGCTCAGGAAGCCGTCCTCGTCGATCGAGCCGAGGTCGCCCGAACGCAGCCAGCCGTCGCCCGGAAGAACTTCGCGCGTGGCTTCGTCCTCTTTGAAGTAGCCCGCGAAGATCGTGCTCGTCTTGATGAGGATCTCGCCGTCGTCTGCAATGCGAAGGTCGACACCGGGCAAGGGCGGCCCGACGGTGCCGAAGCGGAACCGTGCGGGGCGGTTGACGGTCGCGGCCGTCGTGCACTCGGTGAGGCCGTAGCCCTCCAGGATGAGGATGTCGAGCGCGTGGAAGAACTCGATGATCTCCTTTGCGAGCGGTGCGCCGCCCGAGATACAGATTCGGATGCGCCCGCCGAGGCGATCCTTGACTTTCTTGTAGACGAGCCGATCGGCGACCCAATGCCGCACGGCGAGGCCGGCGGGCAGTGGCCGGCCATTTTGTCGCAACCGGCTCGCCTCCCCGCCGACGCGCAACGCCCAGTCGATGAGCTTCCGTCTTGCGCCGGTCGCCTCCGCGAATTTGGCGGTGACGCCCGTATGGACCTTCTCGTAGACGCGCGGCACGCTCGGAAAAACCGTCGGCCGTACGGCCGCTAGCGCTTCGGCGATGGCGTAGGGGTCGGCGCAGAACGCCAGCGTGTAACCCACGTGCGGGCTGTGCAGGTGCATGAGGCGCCCGAAGTTGTGCGCGAGCGGAAGGTAGAGGAGCATGGTGTCGTCGCTGACTGTGAAGTCGTCGATCTCACGCACCTTGTCGGCCATCTCGTAGTAGTCGCGGTGCGTGATCATGCAGGCCTTGGGCGGCCCGGTCGTGCCGGAGGTGTAGATGTAGGTGAAGAGGTCTTCCTCGTCGATCGCCGCTGCGGCCGCTTCGACGGCTTCCGGGCTCTCTGCGGCATGTGCGCGCCCGCGCGCGCGCAGATCGTCCAGGTCGGCGAACGTCAGCACGTGCGGGAGCTCGACCCCGCGAACCTTCGCACGCTGCTCCTCGTCCTCGCATAGGACGCCGATCGCGTCGGAGTGGCGAAGGACGTAGGCAGCGTCCTTCGGGGAGCTGTTCACGTACACCGGCGCGCCGACGGCGCCGACGAGGCCGAGAGCGAAGTCGAAGAGCGCCCATTCCAGCCGGGTCGAGGCCAGGATCGCGAACGCATCGCCTTTCCGGACGCCGAGCGCCAGCAGGCCGTGGGCGAGCTCGTCCACGGTGCGGGCCGCCTCGTCCCACGAGACCTCCCGCCAGTGCTGCCCTTCGTGGACGAGATAGGCCGGGCCGGGCCATTGGCGCTCGATCGCATCGAGCCAGAGCCGCGCGATCGTGCGAGTGGCCCGGACGGGAGGCGTCTCCGCGGACAGCGTCGTGCGTTCGGTTGCCACCTCGGTCCAAGCTTAGTCCGGAGGCTCTTGGCGATAGTCCGGTCGCCTGACAGGAGGAAAAGCACCGCGGGGAGGCGAATGGGGGCGGTCCCTCACTAGAATTCGTTGGGAGCGGCCCCATGCGCACCATCTGGAACGGATCCATCAGCTTCGGCCTGGTCAACATCCCCGTTGGCCTGGCCCTCGCGACGACCCCGAAGGCGAAGCAATCGGACGTCAGTTTCCGCACTCTCCATCGTGAGTGCAAGACGCCGATCCGCCAGAAGCGCTGGTGCCCGACTCACGAGCGTGAGGTGGGCCCGGACGAGATCGTCAAGGGCTGGGAGGTGGCAAAGGGTGAGTTCGTGATCGTCGAGGACGCCGATCTGGAAGCGATCACGCAGCACGACGACTCGCGTTCCATCGACATCACCCGCTTCGTTCCGCTGGACGAGGTCGATCCGGTCTATCTCGATCGGACCTATTACCTTGCGCCGGCTCAGGCGCCGGCGCAGCGTCGGCCGTACGTCCTCCTGCTGGAAGCGATGAGGCAGGCGGAGATGGGCGCGATCGGTCGCTTCGTCTTGCGCGGGGCCGAGTACTTCGCCCTCATTCGCCCCAAGGGAGACGCTCTCGTGCTCGAGACGCTCTTTCTCGCCGAGGATGTCCGCTCGCAGGCCGAGATCGACGAGGCCGTCGCCGGCACCGAGGTCAAGGATGCAGAGCTCAAGCTCGCGCAGCAGGTGATGGACAGCCTCGTCGGCGACTTCGATCCGTCCGAGCTCAAGAGCCAGTACCGCAGCGATCTCCGGCAGATGCTGGAGGCGAAGCTGGAAGGGCAGGAGATCTCGAAGCCGGAGCCGGTCCCGGAGGCGCCCGTCGTCGACCTCATGGAGGCGCTGAAGCGCAGCGTCGCCGAGGCGAAGGAGCGGAAGCCGGCGGCCTCGAAAGCGAAAGCCGCCCCGAAGAGCGGCTCTCGGGCGCGCCGTACGCCGGCGCGCAAATCCGCGTAGTCGTCGCCTACCTAGTGCTTCTGCAACGCACCTAGCGCCTCGAGCTGGGCCTGGAACAGCGTCTTGTCGATCTTGCCCTGGTAGATCGGCACACCCTCTTCGAGGCAGACGCGGATGACCTCTTGGCGGTCGATCCCAAGCTCCTTGGACAGCTCTTCTGGCGTGAGGTGGTTCGCCATCGACGCTCCTCTCCTTGTCGCACGAAAAAGCCCGCCGGCGCGAATGCGCTCAGCGGGCTAGAACGAGCCTCCACATGTCGGTGCCGGATTCAACGGGCCGGCTCTCCCAGTCCATTCATCGGTCCTAAGGATAATCGGCCCTCGTGACGTACGCAAAACTCGCCGGTCTCGAGGAGCGAGTCGCCGAGGTCAAGGGCGTGCGCATGCGCTATTTCGTGGGTGGAAGCGGGCCCCCGCTCGTGCTCGTGCACGGCCTGGGCGGGGCGGCCTCGAACTGGACCGAGCTGGCGCCCCTCCTTGCGAGGCGACACCGGCTGCTGGTCCCGGACCTTCCGGGGCATGGTCGCTCGACGGCTTTGCCGGCCGTTTCGGGCCTCGAGCCCTATGCGGACCGGGTCGCTCTCGTTGCCGAACGCGAGGGAATGCTGCCCGCACCCGTGGTCGGCCATTCACTCGGCGGGATGGTCGTGCTGCGGCTGGCTCTGCGGCGGCCGGACGATGTGAAGGCGATCGTCCTCGCCGGCGCGGCGGGCCTCAGCATCGGCAACGTCTTCGGCCGGCAGCTTCTGTCGCTCTTCACCGCCGTTCGCCCCGGCCGGATCGCGGCGCGACATCGCAGCTGGGTCGCAC
This sequence comes from Actinomycetota bacterium, assembly GCA_046735315.1. Taxonomy (GTDB): domain Bacteria; phylum Actinomycetota; class Thermoleophilia; order Gaiellales; family Gaiellaceae; genus 3-1-20CM-4-69-9. The sequence continues at coordinate 2,598 of JBKPTB010000157.1, read as the reverse complement.
GCTCTCCGCGCCTGCGGAAGCTCGTCTTCGGATTCGTCTCGGTCTCGGATCCCGTCGCGCTCACGAACGAAGCGGTCGAGGGCTTCCTCGCAGCTCATCTCCTGCACACGGACGTCGACGGGGCCTGGCAGGCGCTGCGTGCCGACGATCCACGGCAGGAGCTCGAGGCGATCGGCTGTCCGGTGCTCGTTCTCTGGGGCGCGGAGGACGTGCAGCTTCCGCTCGACGACGCCTTCGAGTACACGCGCCGGCTACGCGCGCAGCTTCGCGTTATTCCGGGTTGCGGTCACTTGTTGATCGGCGAGCGGCCCGACGCGTGCGAGCGTGCGATCGAGGACTTCTTGGACCTACGCGACGGCGGCTTCGAAGGGCACCACCTCTCCTCCTGACTGCGCCGGGCCGGAGAGGAACTCCACTCGATACGCGACGACCTCGACCACGCTGCGCTTCTGACCCTCGTCCTCCCAGGTGCGGTATCTGAGGCGGCCCTCGAGACCGATCTTCCGGCCCTTGGCGAGATACTCGGCGCAGAGCTGAGCCTGGCGGTCCCAGACGACGATCTGGAAGAAGTCGGTCTCGGCATCCTTCCCGTTGCGGTCGACGGCGAGCCTGAACGTGGCGCGCCGCTTGTCCTCGGCGAACTCGCGCAACTCGACGTCGCTCGCCAGGTTGCCGATCAGGATGACGCTGTTCATGGATTCGAGCCTCCGTTGTCGATGAGGACAACATAGCCTGCTCCTTGTCACTGATTCGTGCCGGAAGCGGCTAGTCTGTGTGCCGCCCCGGGGTGTGGCGCAGCCTGGTAGCGCGCTCCGTTCGGGTCGGAGAGGTCCCCAGTTCAAATCTGGGCACCCCGATCGCAGGGCCTCGCTTTTCGCGGGGCCCTGTTCTCGTTCGACTGGCCGGCCGACTGATGTCCGGCACCAGAGTCGCCAGGGATGGCCGCAAGGCAAGGCTATTCTGCGCTCGTGCCCGACAGGATCCGCGTTGCGTGTGTGCAGATGACGAGCCGCGCCGACAAGGCGGCGAACCTGGACCACGCCGAGCGACTCGTCGCGCAAGCTGCGACAACCGGGGCCGACGTCGTCGTGCTGCCCGAGAAGTGGAACGCGATCGGGGACGCAGCCGTCTATCACGCGAACGCGGAGGAACTCGACCGAGGCGAGTCCGTTGCCGCGATGTCCGAGTGGGCGCGGACGCACGGCATCACCCTCGTCGGGGGCTCGATCGCCGAGCGCCGCGACGGACGGGCCAAGCTCTCGAACACGAGCGTCGTCTTCGACCCCGAAGGAGAGATCGCCGCCGTCTACCGCAAGATCCACCTGTTCGACGTCGAGGTCGGCGGCGTCGTGTATCGCGAGTCCGAGGCGGAGGAGCCCGGGGACCAGGCGGTCGTCGCGGAGGTGGAGGAGTGGAAGGTGGGGCTGACGGTCTGTTACGACGTGCGCTTCCCGGAGCTCTACCGGATCCTCGCGCTCGAGGGCGCCGAACTCGTGACCGTCCCCGCGCATTTCACGACGCCGACCGGCAAGGACCACTGGCACGTTCTCCTGAGGGCGCGGGCGATCGAGAATCAGCTGTACGTCGCGGCGGCGGCGCAGGTCGGCGAGACGCTGCCGGGCAAGCCGGCGTACGGCCGATCGCTGATCGCGGATCCCTGGGGTCTCGTGCTCGCACAGGCGCCGGACGAGGAGACGGTGATCGTGGCGGAGATCGACCGTGCGCACCTGCGGGACATTCGTGCGAAGCTCCCCTCGCTGGCGAGCAGGCAAGCAGACGCCTATCGGTGGCCGACCCGGGTCTGACGGACGGGACCTGGCTCGAGCGCATCTCCGACCTGGTCCGCGAGTGCGTCTCGCTCTGGGAGTTGCGACTGGGTGAGCCCTACGCCGCCGGCGCGGCGGGATACACGGCGCGCGTCGAGCTGGACGATGGAACTCCGGCCGTGCTCAAGTTGATCTACCCGCATCGCGAATCCGAGCACGAAGCGGCGGCGCTCGAGCTCCATGACGGCGCCGGTACGGTCCGCCTTCTGGCGCATGATCCCGACCGTCACGCGATGCTCCTCGAACGCTGCGAGCCCGGGACGCCGGTTTCGCAGCTCGGCGGAGATGCCGCGTTGACCGTGATCGCCGGGCTGCTGCCGCGGCTCTGGAAGCCGGCCGGGAAGCCGTTCCGTCCGCTCGCCGAGGAGGCCGACTGGTGGGTCGAACAGCTACCGGGCGCGTGGGAGGCGGCCGGCCGTCCCGTCGAGCGTGCGCTGCTCGACGCGGCCATCGATGCGCTGCGAGAGCTCGCGAAGTCCCAGGGTGAGCAGGTGCTCGTGAACCAGGATCTGCACGGCGAGAACATCCTCGCCGCGCAGCGTGAACCGTGGCTCGTCATCGACCCGAAACCCCTCGTGGGCGAGCGCGAGTTCGCGCTCGCGCCGGTGGTCCGCTCGTTCGAGCTCGGAGAGACCCGACGCGACGTCGTCCATCGGCTCGATCGCCTCAGCTCGGACCTCGGCCTCGACCGCGAACGCGCTAGGTGGTGGACGGTCGGACAGACGCTCGCCTGGGGGTTCGACAGCGCGTATTCGTCGCGACACGTCCAGAC
>JBKPTB010000156.1:0-19919 GCA_046735315.1 Actinomycetota bacterium | reverse complement strand
AGCCCGATGCGCCCGCGGGCCTTGTCGACCTCTTGCACCAGCACGTCCAGGATGTCGCCGCGGTTGATCACGTCTTCGATGTGACCGACACGGCCCGGGCCGACGTTCGAAACGTGCAGAAGGCCGTCCGTGCCCTTCTTCAACTCGACGAAAGCGCCGAACTGGGTCGTCTTCACGACCTTGGCGTTCCGGAACTCGTCGCCGACCTCCGGCTCCTTCGTCAGCGACTCCACCGCCTCGATCGCGGACTTGGCCTTCTGGCCGTCGGTCGCGTAGATCAGGATCGTTCCGTCTTCCTCGATGTCAATCTGCACGTCGTGGTCGGCCTCGAGGCCGCGAATCGTCTCGCCGCCCTTCCCGATCACCATGCCGATCTTCTCGGGATCGATCTTGACTGTCGAGATGCGCGGCGCGTTCTCGTTCAGCTCCGTTCGCACCTCCGGAATCGCCTCGAGCATCTTGTCGAGGATGATCTCGCGCGCCTGCTTTGCCTGCTCGAGGGCGGCCTGCATGATCTCCCGGGTGACGCCGGTGATCTTGATGTCCATCTGCAAGCCTGTGATGCCGTCGCGTGTGCCTGCGACCTTGAAGTCCATGTCGCCGAGGTGGTCCTCCGCTCCCTGGATGTCGGTGAGGATGACGTAGTCGTCGCCCTCCTTGACGAGGCCCATTGCGATCCCCGACACCGGGGCCTTGATCGGTACGCCGGCATCCATCAGCGCGAGCGTCGAGCCGCAGACAGATCCCATCGACGACGAGCCGTTCGACTCGAGCGTCTCGGAGACGATGCGAATCGTGTACGGGAACTCGTCCGCAGACGGGATGACCGCCTCGAGTGAACGCTGCGCCAGCGCACCGTGCCCGATGTCGCGCCGCTTCGGACCGCGCATCATGCCCGTCTCCCCCACCGAGTAGGGCGGGAAGTTGTAGTGGTGCATGAAGCGCCGGTCGGTCTCGAGCGACAGGTCGTCGATCCGCTGGCCCTCTTTGGCCGTCCCGAGCGTCAGGAGCGACATGATCTGCGTCTGCCCCCGAGTGAAGAGGCCCGACCCGTGCACGCGCGGAGCGACGCCGACCTCACACTCGATCGGACGAATCTCCTCGGGAGTCCGGCCGTCTGGCCGGTGCTTCTCGACCGCGATCTTGCGCCGCACGAGCTCCTTGTAGATCGCCTCTGCTGCCTTCTTCACGTAGTTCTTCGTGATCGAGTCCTTCGTCGTCGCGGCCTCGCCCTCACCCACGGAGGGACCCACCGGGAACGGCAAGGTCACGGTGTCGATGATGTGATCGAAGAGCAGCTGGCGCTTGGCCGACTTCAGCTCCTTCGAGTCCTGCTCCGCATCGGTCAGCGCACGAAGATCGGCCTCGAACTGCTCACGGACGGGCTGGATTACGAGCTCCAGTCGGACTCGCTCGAGCACCGTCGCAAGGCTCATCTTGCGCTGCAGCTGGCGCAGGACATCGTCCTCGGTCGAATCCATGCTCAGCTCGCCGAGAGCCTCCTCGATCACCGCGTCCGCAGCGCGCAAGCCCTCGGCCTGAATCCGTTCGCGGATACGGTCGCCGAACTCGCGCTCAACCTCGTCGGTCACGCTCGAGTCGAGCCACTTCGCCTTGCCGGCCTGCCGTTGCAGGTCGAGTTGCGCATCGCAGATCTTTCGGATCTCGCTGTGCGCGAGGTCGAGTGCCTCGAGGAGCTTCTCCTCGGACACCTGGTTCGCGCCGGCCTCGACCATCGTCAGCGCATCCTGTGTCCCGACGACGATCAGATCGAGCTCGTTGTGCTCCTCCACCTCGGGCAGCGTCGGGTTGACGACGAGCTCGCCGTCGATGATCGCGATCCGCACCGCACCCACGGGCCCGAGGAAGGGCATCGGCGAGAGCATGAGCGCCGCGGACGCGCCGTTGATGCAGAGGATGTCGTGCGCGGTGATCAGGTCGGCGCTCAACACGGTGCAGATCACCTGCGTCTCGTTCTTGTAGCCCTTCGGCCAGAGCGGCCGAATCGGGCGGTCGATCATCCGAGCGGTCAGGATCGCGCGCTCGGTCGGACGCCCCTCTCGCTTGAAGAAGCCGCCGGGAATCTTCCCGGCCGCGTACATGCGCTCCTCGACGTCCACGGTGAGCGGGAAGAAGTCCGCGCCCTCGCGCGGCTCCATCCTGCCCTGTGCGGTCGCGAGGACCATGGTCTCGCCGGAGCGGACGACGACGGATCCATCCGCCTGCTTCGCCAGCTTGCCGGTCTCGAAAGTAATCTCACGCCCGCCGATCGTCACGCTGACATCGGCCCGGCGTTCGGTGGCAATTGCCATCAGTTGTCCTCCACTCTGCTTGCGAGAGTGGGGACTCGAGTCAGCGTCGATGACGGCGCTCGCTCGAATCTCCACCCTCTCTGGTTAACGGGCTACCTGCGCAGCCCCAGTTCCTTGATCAGTGCTCGGTATCCCTCCAGGTCGTGTTTCTGGAGATACGTCAGAAAGCGGCGACGTCGCCCGACGAGCTTCAGCAGTCCGCGTCGCGAGTAGTGGTCCTTCGGATGCGAGCGCAGATGCTCGGTGAGGTCGTTGATCCGCTGCGTCAGCAGAGCGACCTGCACGTTGGTCGAGCCCGTGTCGGTCGTGCTCGCCCCGTGCTTGGAGACGATCTCCTGTTTGACTTCCTTGGTAAGGCCCATTTCACCTCCGTGTCGTCAGTCCCAGCAATCCGCCGGAAGCAGGCGAAAAGCCGCGGCTGCGGTCGCGGGAAGGGTAGCAGCCGACTACGGGAGGGAGCGCTCTCCCGACCCTGCGCTGGGCTCTCACGACGCTCGGCACCCGACGGTCGGCAGCTCGCGCGGGCTCGTCCACCGTCTCAACTTTCGGGCTGGAGGGCGATAGCTTCTGCTCGATGCAGGCTGCGGTAGCGGCGGGACATCCCGCAACGGTGGACGCGGGAATCGAGATTCTCGAGGCGGGCGGCAGCGCCGCCGATGCCGCCGTCGCCGCCGTCCTCGCCTCGTGCGTCGCCGAGACGGTGATGACGGGGCTGCTGGGCGGAGGCCACGCGATCCACTACGACGGGCAGAACGGTCGGGTGCGGAACCTCGACTGCTTCGTCGCCGTGCCGGGGCTGGGCGCGGAGCCGCGCGAACCGGAGCTCGTGCATCTCGACGTCCCCTTCGGCGCGGAGCTCGTCCACTACGCAGTCGGCCCAGCGTCCTGCGCGGTGCCAGGACTCCCTGCGGGACTCGAGGCCCTCTGGCGCGAGCACGGCAGGCTGCCGTGGGCGCGGCTCGTCGACCCGGCCGTCAGGCTGGCGAGGAACGGCGTCGCATTCCCGCCGGCGCACGCGGCCTGCCTCGCGATGCTCGCACCCGTGATGACGATGAACGAAGGCGCCCGCATCTATGCGCCGCACGGAGAGTTGCTGCAAGGCGGCGACACGCTCGAGCAACCGGGCTTGGCGGCTGCACTGCAGGCGCTCGCGGCAGACGCAGCTGACGTGTACCGCGGCTCGATCGGCGAGGGCTTGCTCGCGTTGTCCTCCGAGCGTGGGGGCTTGCTCACCCGCGCGGATCTCGCTGCCTACGAGCCGCACTGGGGCGACCCGGTCGAGGTCGCCTACTGTGGCGCCCGCCTCATGACCCGCGGCGGACTCTCCGGACTTCCCGAGACGGTACGGCGGCTTCCGCGCCTGCGCGAGCTCGGCGAGACCGAACGAGTGCTCGCGCTGGTCGACGTCCTCGGCACGGGCCCCGACAAGGTGGGCGACACGACGAACGTCGCCGTCGTCGACGGGGGCGGCAGCGCATGCGTCGTCACCTCGAGCCTCGGCCTGGGATCCGGTGACTTCCTGCCGGGGCTCGATCTCCACCTGAACAGCATGCTCGGCGAGGCGGACCTGCTTCGCGGGACTTTGGAACCGGGAGCGCGGATGCTGAGCATGATGGCCCCGACGGTCGTGCTGGACGGGGGCGGACTGTCGCTTGCGGCCGGCGCGGCTGGTGGGACGCGACTGCGCACCGCGCTCCTCGGAGTGGTCGCCGGCATCCTCGACGAGGGACTTGCGGCGGAGGCTGCCGTCTCCCGCCCACGTTTTCACCCCGCGTCGCAGGTGGTCAACGCGGAGCCAGGCGTCGACGAGGCGGCGCTCGCAGCACTCCAGGCTCAAGGCCGGAGCGTTAGACGGTGGCCTTCACCGCACCACTACTTCGGGGGCGTGAGCGTGGTCAGCCGTTCGGGCGCCGCAGGCGATCCCCGGCGAAATGGTGCGGCGTCGATGGTTCGCCGAACCCCATGACCGCAGTCGCGACCCAGCCGACGTAGCCGCAGTCGGGGCATCCCGGATTCTCTCGAACCGTGCCGCCGGCGGCAGGCTTGGCGTAGGCGGCGCCGCACTCGAGGCAACGGACGCTCTCGAGCACGGTCAGGCTGGGGCCGTCGCGTCGAGGATCGGTCTGCACGTGGGAACAGATTCCGCTGTTTCCGGAAACTTGCGTGCCGCTCTTTGCACGAAATCTACGTCCCGGGCGGCTTGGGCGGCGTGGTCTCAGACCGGCCGCGGCGTCGCCCGCGTCTCTTCGACGTCAAGGGCGATCTGTGCGACCAGCTCGGCCTCGCTCTCGAAGGCGCGCTCTTCGCGGAGACGGCGCCACAGCTCGACGAGGAGGCGCTTGCCGTAGAGGTCGCCGTCGAAGTCGAGCAGGTGGGGCTCAATCCGTCGCTCCCCACCCCCGTAGTGAGGATTGACGCCGATCGAGACTGCTGCGAGGTGATCGAGCGCGGAGCCGGCGTAGATGCCATATGCGGGTACGAGCAGCTCCGGGGCAACGGCAAGGTTGGCGGTCGGGTAACCGAGCGTCCCTCCCCGCCGGGAGCCGAGCACGACCGTCCCGTCGAGCTCCGGAGGTCGGCCCAGGAGCTGTGCCGCCGCTCCGACGTCGCCGGCGCGAAGAAGCCTCCGCACCTCGCTCGAAGAGATCCCGTCGGCGAGCGGCACGATCCGGACGTCGAAGCCAAGCTGCTCGAGGAAGGCCGGATCGCCCGCGGCCCCACGACCGAACCGGAAGTTCTCGCCGACCACGATCACCCGCGTTCCGATCCGCCTCAGGAGCGACTCGGCGAACTCGTCGGGCTCGTGCCGCGCAAGCTCGGGCGTGAACTCGACGACGAGAGTCTCCGCGACGCCGGCCGCGGCAAGCAACTCGAGCCGTCGCTCCAGCGTCGAGAGGAGCTCGACGCGGTTGCCGAGCACGAGACGCGGGTGTGGCCAGAACGTCACCACCGTCACCTCCGAGCCCTCGGCTTGCGCCGCTTCGAGCACCCGTCGGTGGCCCCTGTGCACGCCGTCGAAACTGCCGACGGCCACCACGCGTTCCGCCGGCTGCAGCTCGTCTGGTCGGTGCGCAACCCTCACAGCCGCGCCAGCGCCTCGTCGGCGGGGATGAAGCGCTCGGGATCCACCTCGTCGAGGGTGAAGGGACCGATCTCGGTGCGCCTCAGCGTCCGGCAGTGACCGCCGAGCGCGTCGGCGATCGCTCGGATGTAGGTCCCCGAGCTGACCCGCAGGTCGAGCCGGACCTCTGCGCCCGTATACGCGATGACGTCGAGCGCATCCACACGCGAGCGCCGCGTCGGCATCTGCACGTCGATGCCACGTCGGGCCAGCTTGTAGGCGCGCTCCCCGCCGATCTTCACCGCGGAGGTCGCGGGAATCGGCAGCTCCACGTCACCACGGAGGGCCGCGAGCTGGAGCTCGAGCTCCTCGAGTGTGGGTGGATCGTGACCTGGCAGCACCGCGCCCTCGGGATCGCCGGTGCTCGTGCGGCCCGTGAGATCGACGTCCGTGACGTAGCGCTTGTCGAGTCCGACGAAGCATCCCGCGAGTTTAGTTGCCGAACCCGACAACAGAAGTAACAAACCCGTGGCGAAAGGATCAAGAGTTCCCGCGTGCCCCGTTCGCGCTCCAGTTCGCCGCCGCAGGTCGGCGACGATGGCGAAGGACGACGGCCCGGCCGGCTTGTCGACGAGGACGATGCCCGTCGGGTTAAGCCCGCGGGGAGGCAAGGAATTCCCGGCGCACGAAGTCGGTGATCTCTTCGATCGACGCCTCGCTCGAGAACCCCGCCGCCTGCCGATGCCCGCCTCCGCCCGACTTGCGCGCGATCGCCGAGACGTCGAGCTCGTCGATGCTGGCCCGCAGGCTCACCCGTCGTGCGGGCCCGTCCTCGCGCGGAGGTTCGCGGATCAGTACCGCCATGTCTGCGCCTTCGACCGCCCGGAGGTAGTCGATGATCCCTTCGGAATACGGCTCCGCGGCCCCGACTTCGGCGAAGTCCGTGCGGAGAAGATAGGACACGACCACCCTTCCGCCCTCGAGGACCTGTGCCCGCTCGAGCGCGCGAGCGAGCAGCTTGAGCTTCGCGAACTGCACCGACTCGTAGACGCCCTGGAAGATCCGATGGACGTCGGCACCCGCCTCCACGAGCTCGGCGGCCAGACGCAGGGCTTTGGGCGTCGTGTTCGTGTACTGGAAGCGGCCCGTGTCAGTGACCAACGCGATGTAGAGCGCTTCTGCGACGTCCGGCGTCAGCTCGATGCCGAGCTCGCGAAAGAGATCGCGGAGGACCTCGCCGGTCGAGGAGGCGTCCGGGACGATCAGGTTGATCTGCCCGAAGCGCGTGTTGTCGTGGTGATGGTCGACGTTGATCGCGAGGGGAACGCGGCCGAGCACGTCCGGGTCTCCGATTCGACTTTCATTCGCGCAGTCGACTGCCAGCAGAACGCGCTCCGAGACGTCGTCCGGCCAGCGCCGCTGCAATGCCGCGAGCGGCATGAACGCGTACTCCCCGGGGAGCGGCGCGTCGCCGTGCAGCACCATGACGCTGTCCTTCCCGAGCTGGTCGAGGCCGAGCTTCGTCGCCAGAAGTGAGCCGAGTGCGTCCCCGTCCGGATTCTCGTGTGTCGTGATCGTGAAGCGGTCGTGTCCGCGAATCGCGTCGGCGACCGCGACCAGGTCACTCGCCGTCGTCTGGGGCGAGCTCATCGATCAGCTTTGACATCCGGACCCCACGTTCGACCGACGGATCGTACTCGAAGGCCAATTGAGGGGTTCGCTTCATGCGCAACTCGCGCGCAAGCTGTGCCTGCAGGACCGAATGCGCGGCCTGAAGCCCGGCCAGTGTTTGCGCGCGCTTCCGCTCGGCGCCCAGCACCGAGACGAACACGCGGGCGTGACGGAGGTCGGGCGACGTCTCGACGCCGGTTACGGTGACGAAGCCGATTCGAGGGTCCTTCAACTGGCCGACGGCCTCCGAGAGGACCTGCCGAACGGACTCGTTGACGCGACGCATGCGATCGGTCATCGGGGATATTCAAGCGCCTGCACGCCCTCCTCCTGATAGCGGTCGCGCTGTGGTGCTTCCTCACGGCGCTCGCCGGCGGTCTCGTCGGCTTGGTGCTCGGCAACATCCGGCTTCCCGTGATGGTGCTTGCCGCCTCGAGCCCGGCGGCCGGGGCCGGAGCGAATATCGGCGTCTCCGCGGTCGCGGCGCTTGCCGCTGCGATCCAGCACATCCGGGGCGGACGAATCGACTGGCGCCTCTTTGGCTGGATGGCCCCTCCCTCCATGGCGGGAGCGCTCGTCGGAGCTCTCGTGTCCGGACGCGTCCCGGGCAATGCCCTCCTTCTCGCCATCGGCATCACGCTGCTCGTCTTCGGCGTCGACCTGCTGCGCCCTCGACGCCCGGTCGCGTCGGCCGGCGAGCGTCGCGTGAGTGTTCGGGCAGCGTTGTTCACAGGAGCGACTATCGGCCTGCTCGGGGGCTTCGTCGGACTGATTCTCGGCTCGCTGCGGATCGGCGCGCTGCTTCGGTTCGTCGGCGCGGATGCCTTCCGGGCGGTCGGCACGAATGTTGCCGTCGGTTTCTGCTTGGGAGTCGCCGGAGTGCTCGGGCATCTCTCCGGCGGCGTCGATTGGGCGCTGCTCGGTGTCGGAGCGGCGGCCTCGGTGCCCGGGGCGATCCTCGGTGCGCGGCTCACGGGGCGCCTCGACGAGCGTCAACTGCTCCGCGCCGTCGGGGTCGTCCTGATCGTGGCCGGTGCAGCGACGATCGTCCAGGCCGTCGTGTAGCGCCTAGTCGAGCGTTACGACGTCCCGCTCGGCACGCACGAGCTCGAAATCCTGACCGGAGAGATACCGCTCCGCATCGTCGAGCAGTCGCTCTGCTTCCTTGTATTCGCGTGCGACGCAGGAGACCGTCAAGCGTGCGCGCTGCCAGAGATCATGGTGGTCGACCTCCGCGACCGACGCGCCGAAACGGTTCTGGAGTTGCGCCTTTGCAGACTTGACGTACTTGCGCTTGCCCTTCAACGACGAAACGTCCGGAAAGTGGAGCTCGACGCTCAGGATGCCGACATAGCCCGCACCCACTCCGGGTGGTCCCGCGCTAGGACGTCGCGGCGGGCGCCGGCTCGTCGAGCGTCGTCCGCTCGACCGCGCGGGTCTCGTAGGCCTCGATGACGTCGCCTTCCTTCACGTCGTTGAAGCCGTCGAGCAGGATGCCGCACTCGAAGCCCTCGCTGACCTCACGGGCATCGTCCTTGAATCGCTTCAGTTGCGCGATCGTGGTTTCGTTGATGACCGTGCCATCGCGGATGACGCGCGCCTGGGCCCCACGGCGAATGAGTCCGCTCGTCACCATGCAGCCGGCGATCGTCCCGAGGCGGGAGACCTTGAAGAGCGCGCGAACCTCGGCCTCCCCGAGCGTCTCCTCCTTCTCGACCGGCCTGAGCATCCCGACCAGTGCCTGCTCGATGTCCTCGGTGAGCTGGTAGATGACGCGGTAGGTGCGGATCTCCACGCCCTCGCGCTCTGCCAGCGCACGCGCCTCGGCGTTCGGCCGCACGTTGAAGCCGACGACGGTCGCTCCCGAGGCAGACGCGAGCATGATGTCTCCCTCGGTAATGCCGCCCACGCCCTGGTGGATGACGTTGACTCTGACCTCAGGGTGCTGAATCTTTCCAAGCTCCGAGACGGCAGCCTCGACCGAGCCGACGACGTCGCCCTTGAGCACGAGGTTCAGGTCCTGAACGGCACCGGCCTCCATCTGCTCGAAGAGGCGTTCGATCGACACGCCCCGAGATCCCTGGGCGAGCTGCTCGCGGCGGAGCCGCTCACCGCGTGCGTTTGCGAGCTCGCGCGCGCGCCGCTCGTTCTCGACGACCCGGCACAGCTCGCCCGCGGGCGGCGGCTTGTCGAAACCAAGAATCTCGACGGGGTCGCCGGGCTTGGCCTCCTTGACCTTGTCGCCGCGGAAGTTGTAGAGCGCGCGAACCTTCCCCCAGGCGTCACCGGCGACGACCGCGTCGCCGACGCGGAGCGTGCCGCGATGGACGAGCATCGTCGCGACCGGACCGCGGCCCACGTCGAGCCGTGACTCGATGATCGGCCCTGACGCCTCCGCCTTCGGGTTGGCGGTCAGCTCGAGCTCGGCGTCCGCGACGAGGAGAACCTTCTCGAGGAGGTCGTCGAGGTTCTCTCCCTGCTTGGCTGACACGTCGGAGAACTGTGTGGTTCCTCCCCACTCCTCAGGCTGAAGATTTTCGGTGGAGAGCTCGCTTCGGACTCGGTTCGGATCGGAGTCCGGGACGTCGATCTTGTTCACGGCGACGACGATCGGGACGTCCGCGGCCCGTGCGTGCGAGATGGACTCCTTGGTCTGAGGCATCACGCCGTCATCGGCCGCGACGACGAGCACCGCGATGTCGGTCACTTTCGCGCCGCGGGCGCGCATCGCCGTGAAGGCCTCGTGACCGGGTGTGTCGAGGAAGGTGATCCTGCGCCCGTTGTGCTCGACCTGGTACGCGCCGATGTGCTGCGTGATGCCGCCCGCCTCGGTTGCGACGACCGACGTCTTCCGGATCGCGTCGAGGAGCGTCGTCTTGCCGTGGTCGACGTGCCCCATGATCGTGACGACCGGGGGCCGAGGCACGAGATCGGCCTCGTTGTCCTCGAACGCCTCCGGCTCCTCCTCCTCGTCCGCCGCGTGCTTGATCGTCAGCTCCCGCTCAGGGGCCAGCTCGGCGCCGATCAGCTCGACCTCCTCGTCCGCCAGGGTCTGCGTGATCGTGACGGCCTTCCCGAGGCCCATCATGAACATGATGATCTTGGGTGCAGGAACCCCGAGGGCCTGCGACAGATCACGAACCGTCACGCCTGACTGGACGGTGACCGGGCCGGTGGGAGCGACGACCTCGCGCGGTGTCTTGGGGCGTGCCGCCTCGCGGTCGCGCTGCTGCTGCCGCGCGTCGCGCGGGCGGGCGGCGGCGTTGTCGATGACCACTCGCCGCTTGCGCCGCTGACCCGGTCCACCCTGACGGGGCCTCATCGGGCGGTTCGGCCTATTCGATCCGGATTCGTTTGCCATCAGGACGTCAAGTGTAGAGGGATGTCAGCTCCGGCCCGGCCCGGACGGTCTGCCGGAGCGTGCGGTTGAAGGCACGCCGGGAGACAGCCCGCTCGAAACAGGCGAGCCGGGGGCAGGTGTACGCGCCGCGCCCCGGTTCGTTCGTGCCGGGGACGAGTCGCCCGTCCTTTGCCACGAACCGCAGAAGCTCGCTCTGGCCAGCTTTTCGTCCGCAACCGACGCAGCTCCTGATCGGCCCGGTCACGCAGCCGGCGGGGTCTCCTCGAGCTCGTCCGCGGCCGGTGCATCGTCGGCCGGGATTCCCGCCGGAACCTGGTCCGGTTCCCGCACCTGAGCACCGTCGACCTCGCTGTCGCCTTCCTCCGAGATGCCCGCGACGCTTTCGGGGCCGATGCTCTCGGCCTCGGGGGCCGCTGTATCCGCGAGCGCCTCGAGCTCCGGCTCCTGCTCGGCGACGATCGGCTCGACGTCCTCGGTGTCTTGCAGTGCGAGCGCCTGATGCGCCGGCAGGCCGCAGTAACGAGATCCCGGCAACGCCTCGTTCGGGCAGCGCTTCCCGTTCGAGAGGACTGCGGCACAGCGTCCGGTGAACTCCTCGCCCTCGCCGCCGCCGCCGTAGGCTGCTGCCGCCTCGGCCTGTGCGAACTCGCTGTCGGACTGAATGTCGACCTTCCAGCCGGTCAGCCGTGCCGCGAGTCGCGCGTTGAGACCCTCCTTGCCGATGGCGAGCGCCAGCTGGTCGTCGGGGACGATGACCGTCGCCTCTTTCGTGTCGTCGTCGACGAAGACCTCGCGGACACGTGCGGGCGAGAGCGCCTTGGCGACGAACCGCGCCGGCTCGGGGTTCCACGGGATGATGTCGATCTTCTCGCCGCGAAGCTCCGATACCACCATGCGGACGCGTGAACCGCGCGGGCCCACGCACGCCCCGACCGGGTCGACGCCCTGGGCGTGCGACTCGACGGCGATCTTCGAGCGATATCCGGGCTCACGCGCTACACCGCGAATCTCGACCAGCCCATCGGCGATCTCGGGGACCTCGAGCTCGAACAGCGTCTTGATCAACTCGGGGTCTCGCCGCGAGAGGATCACCTGCGGTCCCTTCGTCCCGGAGCGGACCTCGGTGATGACAGCCTTGATCCGTGAGCCCTGCTCGTAGCGCTCACCGTCCACCTGCTCCGAGCGCGGCAAGAGTGCCTCGACCTTGCCGAGGTCGACCAGGACGTTGTTGCGGTCGCCGGCCTGCTGGACGATCCCCGTCACGACCTCGCTGACGCGGTCGACGTACTCGTCGTACATCATCGCGCGCTCCGCCTCGCGGATGCGCTGCAGAATCACCTGCTTTGCCGTCTGTGCTGCGATCCGGCCGAAGTTCTCGGGCGTGACGTCTTCGCGCTTGATCAGGTGCTCGGGAACCTCCGACCAGTCGACGTCGAGATCGTCGTCCGAGATGAGCGTGTGGGAACGCTCGCCGGTCTCGACCTCAAGAGCCTCCAGCTCCTCGAGCTTGCGCTCCCGTGCCTCGTCGATGAGGCGTTCCTCGATGTCGGGCGGCAACTCGACCGCGTAGACGCGGAAGTCGCCCTGCTCGTCGATCTCGACGATCGCGTGTCGCGCTGCTCCCGACATTTTCTTGTAGGCGGCGAGGAGCGCGTCCTCGAGCGCCGCCACGAGCGTGCCGCTCTCGATTCCCTTCTCGCGCTCGATGTCTCGAACGGCTTCGACGATTTCCTGGGTCATCTCTTCCCCGCTTCCTCGATCAGGTTGCCCCGCACAATCGCGTCGTACGGGATGTCCACCGACTCACCGTCGGTCCGAAGGGTCACGCTGGATTCGCCGGCAGCGATGACTTCTCCGCGCACGCGATTGCGCTCGTTCGTCCTCACTGCGACTCGGCGGCCGACAACGTTTCGAAAATGGGCGGGTTTGCGGAGCGGGCGCTCGACGCCCGGCGATGACACGTCGATCGAGTACTGGCGCAGGTAGTCGCCGAGTACCGAGGTGACGCGCTCGCAGAGTGCGTGATCGACGCCCTGAACGTGGTCCACGAAGACCGTGAAACGCTCAGGACTGGTCAGCTCGACCGCCAGCACCTCCGTGCCGGGGACGGCGCGCTCGACCTTCGGCGCGATCTCGCGCGTGAGCTGCCTCTCCTTGTCGTGTGTCGCTGCCAATCTCACTCCCGTCATAAAAAATGGGCCCGCAGGCCCACTTCGAAAACTGCCTCGAAATGTGGTCTTGCCAGGATAGCAAGCCGTTTCAGGGATGGTCCAGTCGCGGACGAAGGTCCACGGGCCTCGCTGACGAGGCTAAGCGCCGTCCGGGCCCGCTTCGGTAAGCGCCGCACAGGCCGGCTGCGCGTCGCTGCTGCGCTTCGAGCGTCAGCGGAGGATCCTCGGAACGTGCAGCTAGAAATGGTCGCGACGGCGGCTACGATCCGAAGACGAATGCGGCGCGAAATATGGATCGTGTTTTTGGTAGCTGCGTTCGCCTGGCCAATTGCTGACGCCGGCGCTCACGGCCATCCGGTGATCGAAGGGCTCTATAACGGGAATGTCTATGTGCCCGCGCAAAGGGGTCCCAAGCCGGCACTCTCGGCCGCGCTCGCCCGATCCGTCGAGTCTGTTTATGCGCACCATTTGCGGATCAAGGTTGGAGTCGTCGCTAGCCCCGCGGACCTCGGCGTCCTATCGGGGCTCTGGGGAAAGCCGTACCGCTACGCCAAGCATCTGGCAACCGACCTCAGCGCCCTCTACGTCGGACCTTTTCTGATCGTGATGCCGGCGGGTTTTGCGGTCTATGACGGCGGCCGCTCCGTCGCGGCCGAACGACGCGCCCTAACGCGTGTGCGATTGGTTCGCCGCGACCCCGACGGACTGACGCGAGCGGCGAACGATGCCGTGCAAGCCCTCCTCCATGCACACGCGCTTCGTTCGAAGGACATCACGTCGCCATTTGCGTATGCATCGCCGACAACGGTTCACCCAGGAAGCCTCGCGAGCCTGAGTATCACGATCCGCGACGACAGCTTGTGGAGTCGGGTGTCAACGCGCGTCGTCACCGATACCGGACGGGTCTGGGTCATCCGCAAAACGCGCCTCATCCGCGTCAGCCCGACGAAGCCGCTCATTTTCCACTGGAGCGTCCCGACGACCCTGCCTCAGGAGGGGGTCCGAGTCTGCGTTGTTGCTGTGGACGGGAGCGGTAACCGCAGCGAAGACACCTGCAGCGACCTGAGCGTCGGGTAATGCCAGCGAACGCCCTTGGGGGCCCAGGCCCCGGCGTACGTCGCCTCCGCAACTGGAGGGTCTAGCGGTCGAGCACGATCGTGACCGGGCCGTCGTTCACGAGTTGGAGAGTCATCCGCGCCCCGAAGACGCCCGTCTCGACCGGGACGCCTGCTTCGCGGAGCGCCTCGGCGAACCGTTCGTAGAGCGGCTCGGCGTCTGTCCTTGGTGCCGCCTGCGAGAAGTCGGGTCGGGTTCCCTTCTGGCGTCTGCTGTCGGCGATGAGCGTGAACTGGCTGACGACGAGCGCTGCGCCGCCGACGTCGAGAAGGCTGCGGTCGAACTTGCCGCCGGCGTTCTCGAAGATCCGCAGGCGGGCGATCTTGTCGGCCAAGGCCTCTGCGTCTACCTCGCGGTCGCCCCGCTCGATACCGAGAAGAACGGCCAGCCCGGCGGCGATCTCGCCCACGATTGCACCTTCGACGCTGACCCGCGCCTCCGAGACTCGCTGGCAAACCACCCGCATGCCGACGAGATCATCGCGGACGGTCGTTCCGCGGGCTTTCAAGCAGGCGACTTCTAGAGGTACACGCGCGTGCGCGCGCGTCCCCACCCTGGGTGGGGGGTTGCCACCCTCCACCCACTGCAATCGACGGTACCGCTCGAAGCCGCACGCGTGGGTGACGCGGCGGCGCCGGAACCGTGCCGGTTAGTCCCCCGCTGCGGGCGGCGGGTCCGGTTGGTCGCGGTCGAGGTCGAGGATGCGCGACGCGTAGTGCTCGTTCTGCGGACGGAGCGAGCTGGCGAGCTTGAAGTGACCGTTCGCCTCGGACTCCTTGCCTTGCTTTTCGAGCGCGCGACCGAGGGCGTAGTGACCGTAGTGGTCGGCAGGAGAGAGCTCGAGCAGCGCGCGGAACTCCTCCTCCGCTTCCTCGTAGCGCTGAATGCGCAGGTACGCGATGCCGAGCGCCTCGCGGATCGACGCTTTGTCCGGCTCCCGCCGCTTGGCTTTCTCGAGCGCGACCGTCGCCTGGGCGGCGCGTCCCTTTCGGAGATGGGCTCTGCCTTGCTGGTAGAGGTCGTATGTCTCGCTCATGTCTCTTGTAGGTAGGGAAAGTTCTCCTCTACCAAGTCAAGCGGATACGTCAAATCCCGCGTTTTCGCGATCTCGACCGCGATGACCGTCTCCCCCGCGTCCAGAGCTGCCTGAAAGGCGTTCTCCAGCTCGTAGGGAGGTCGATCGCGGCAGAGCCGCTCTGCTACCGCTGGGCCAAGCGCCCACAGCGGCGCTCCGGACCAGGGATTGGCGGGGTTCTCGTCGCGCATGCGCAGCACCCTGTCGCCGCTTCGCCCGACCGCGTGCCTGCCGGGCCCCGGCGGTGGGTCGAGCCTGACGGCCACCGCCCCGCTTGCGCTGGATCCCGAGAATTCGGTCGCAAAACGGCCGACATCGCCGTGCCTGTAGACCGTGTCCGCCGCCGAGACGAGCACCGGCAGCGACGCGCCGGCGGCAACAGCACGCTGAACCGCATCTGCCGAGCCGAGGACGCCGGGCTGGTGCACGAACCGGATCTCCACCCCGAACGCAGAGCCGTCGCCGACGAGCCCTTCCACTTGCTCGGCGAGGTGGCCCGTGACCAGCCAAACTCGACGAAGGTCGGCCGCCGCAAGCTCCCGCAGGAGCGTGACGACCGCCGGCCTCCCGTCGATCGGCAGCACCGCCTTCGGCCAGCGCTCGGTCAACGGTCGAAGGCGCGTCCCCTCCCCGGCCGCCATGACGACGCCATCCACGCCGCTAGCCCAGCCCGAGTGAGCGAACCGAAACGAGACCGCGGACGCGCTCCAACAGGCCAAGGCTACGCCGCAGCCTTCGCTTCACCTCGCGCAACTCCCGCCGCGATCGCGCGGCGGCCGCCGGAGCTGTGTCAGGCGGGCCGTAGCGTGCGAGGGTTGCAGCCCGGGCGAACTCGGTTGCGTCGACCCCGAGCGTGGCCGCGACGGTGACTCCGAGCTCTCGCATCGTCGCGGCGTCCGGGGCCGGCACACGCTGATCGTCGAGGTATTCGCCAAGCTCCCGTGCGCAGGCGACCGCCACGCGTCTCGGATCACGGGTCAGATAGCGAAGCTTGCGTCGCCCGTGCTTGAGCACGACGATCGCTGCCGCCGCCGCGGCGGCCAGCAGCAGCAGGAAGAGCAGGAGGCTCGGGTTGTGCCTCTTCTCGGCGGCCGGAGTCAGACCGGTTCCGGGTGGCAGATCGCCGGCGGATCGAGGAGTGCGCCGGTTCGGGTCGTGTCCGATCACGCCGGCCCCCTTCCCGCGGCCGAACACGACGCCCCCGGAGACGACCTTCGCCAGGAGGCGCGCCGCCGCCTGTGCGTTGAAGCCGAGCGAGGTCGAGCTGTACGTGCCGTTCAACCGCCCGCGCCCCGGCGTGGGGTCGAAGGGAAGCCAGCCGTAGTGGGGGAACCACACCTCGACCCACGTGTGCGCGTCGTGATCGGTGACCTGCCAGAAATCGTCCTCGTACTTTCCGGGAACGAACCCCGCTGCGACGCGGGCCGGAATACCGAGGAGCCGTGCCATGAGAGCCATGGCTCCCGCGAAGTGCTGGCAGTACCCGGTCTTCGTGTCCATCACGAATCCCACCAGCGGCGGGAGGCCGGGTGTCGAGCCCGGCTGCTCCGAGTAGGTGAAGCCGCCGGTCGACCGGAACCATGCTTCGAGGGCGACCACCGCGGCGTAGGGGGATCTCGTCTCGCCTGCAACGGCACGCGCGCGTTCGTAGACGTTTGCGTACGGAAGAAGTCTCCCCGTCAGCAGCCCGAGAACGCGTGCATCCCGTCCGGCCTTGCCGAACACCGGCATCGTCACTCCCGGCGCGATGTCGAGCTCGCGCCCCGGGCGAGTCAAAGCCGTCGGATACGAGGCCGAGGTACTCACGAGCTCCGGCGGAGTCGGGCTCGGTGCGTAGCTGGAGACGACGTAGCGCTCGTCGCGCTGAAGTCCGCTCAACGCGAGCACCACGCCTTGTCCCAGATCGGCTTTGGGCCCGCCGACGTTGTCCCGCATCGGAATGCTCGCGCCGATGACATGCTTGTCCGCGAGCGCACCGACCGTCACTTCCTGCCGCACCCAGTTCGCGGGTTTCCGGGCCGCCGCAGGAGTGATCTGTGCTTGTTCACGCCGGGTCCCGCGCCACGGGCGCTCGAGCCAGCGCGTGCCGTCGAAGCGGTCCAGCACGGTCGCGCGCCAGTAGAACGGGCGGTGTGGCGCGCGAACGGTCAGGACGACGGTCTTCTTCTTCGGGAAGTTGATGCCGTCGTAGCGGGAATCCCAGACGTACCGCACGCTCACCGCCTTCTGTGGGCGTGTGTAGAAGTCCCAGTGCTGCCAGTCGAGGAATGCGCTCTTCGCTACGGCCGGAGAGCTCGAGAGGGCCAGTGCGCCTCCGACCACGGTCGCCGAGGCGACGAGGGCAAGGCGGCTGGGTCGCTCGGTGAGGCCTGCGAGGAGAGCGAGAGCGACGGCCAGGATCACCGCTCCCCGCCCGATCTCGCTGCCGCCGGCCAGCAGGGTCGCGGGCCAGCCGGCTCCGACGAGGAAGCAGATCACCGCGAGGACGGCGTGACGGCTCGCCGCGGCGAGCGCGACGGCGAGCGTGAAGGCGAAGATCGCCACGAGCAGCACTTCGTGCATGTGCGGATGTTCGGCCGGGTCGATCGGTAGGCGGTAGTCGTAGAAGTCCAGAAAGCCGCCACCGAAGCGGGAGCCGACCGTCCCGAAGAAGCTCCCGCCTCCCGGCCAGAGCGCCGCCGGGGAGACCGAGAGCGCGACCCAGACGGCGAGAAGCACGGCGACGGCCAGGCCGGCCAGCCGCACCCGGAGCGGCCGCAACAAGACGGGCGCCACCGCGAGGACGACGAGGAGGAACGGCCGGCCGCCGCCCGAGCGCGGTTCCTCGAATCGCAGCCAGTCGACAGCGATGACGAGCCCTGCGAGTCCTGCGAGCAGGATCGTTCTAAGCATGCGCAGCCTCGAGTGAGCCTTCCAGACGGGCGGCGAGGTCATCACCCGCGCGTAGGACGGCCACCGCGACCCCGGCGGCCTGGAGGCGCAGGAGTGCCGGTTCGGGCTTGCGTCCGGCGCCGTTGAAGCTGGCCGAGTCGACGTAGACGAGGGACACCTTCCGACGCGAGAGCGAACGCTGGACCAGCCGGTCGACGAGCGCCGTCTCGATCCTGGCCGTCACCACGACGAGCTCCAAGGCACGCACGGCGGGACTGTCCTCCGCAGTGAGCGACCGTGCCAGCGGCACCACGCCCGTCGGCTCGACTGCCGCGAGTAACTCGAGTGCCCGTCGCCAATCCGCCGCCGCGGAATGGACGTGCTGCAGCTCGCGCCGTTCCGAGTTGACCACCAGCACGGCCCTTCGCCCCCGTCGCACGTATGCATCGACGAGGGAGCCGGCTGCACGTACCTGCACCTCGAAGCTGTCACCGACCACGCCTCGCGCGTCGGCGTCCAGGACGACGGCGACCTCGTCCCGCGGTGAGTCCTCCAGCTCTTTCACCATCAGCTGGCCCCGCCGAGCGGTCGAGGGCCAATGGACACGCCGCAGCGATTCACCTTGTTCGTACTCACGGACGCTGTGCAGCTCGAAGCCGGTGTGACGACGCAGAAGGAGACGTCGCCCGCCATGCGACGCCGAGCCGGATTCTGAGAAGAGGGAGCCCAGCCGGACGAGCCGCGGATAGACGAGCAGCGCACCCGGCGCGGGTAGCGGGACGATCGCGCGCTCCAGTGCAAACGGATCCGCCAGCTCCGCTCGAACGTCCTCGAACGCGTAGCGCCCTCGCGGAACGCGCTCAAGGATGTAGCGCACGCTCAGCCGGCGCCCGCTTCGCCGGAGCAGGTGCCGCTGCTCGCCGAGCCGGCCGACGCGCTCGGTGAGCGTGACCGCCGCGGGCATCACCCGCGCCGTCGCGTGCAGCTCGACCATGACGGGGACGTCGTCCCCTTCGACGTGTTCCTGGTCGCCCGAGCCACGGTGCACGACGAACGCGCGGTCGGCGAGCCGCACCCACGCCCACGCGACGAGGACGACGAGCAGCAGGCCCGTCGCCACGGGATACAAGGGCTTCGATCCGAAGGCCCAGGCAGCGAGGTAGACGGCAAAGCCGAGCGCGAAGATGAACCGGCCGCGCCCCGTGAGCACTAGACCGGGACCGGCGTCTTGGCGAGCGTCTCGCGCACGATCTGCTCGCCTGTCAACCCCGTTGCTCGCGCTTCCGGAGCGAGGATCAGCCGGTGGGCCAGCACCGCGACGGCCACTGCCTTGACGTCGTCCGGTTCCAGAAAGCCGCGACTGTCCGCCAGGGCGCGTGCCTTCGCCACCCGCAGCAGCGCAATTCCGGCCCGAGGACTGGCGCCGAGATAGAGCCGCGAGTCGCCACGAGTCGCCCGCAGGAGGGCGACGACGTACCGATGCAGACTGTCCTCCACGAAAATCGCCTTGGCCTCGTCCGCGAGCGCAACCGCATCGGCGGCGTTGGCGACCGGCTCGAGACCCTCGAGTGGCGGGTCGGCCGTCTGCTCGGCAAGCATTGTCGCCTCCTCCGAGAGCGGCGGATAGCCGATTGCGATGCGCATCGTGAACCGGTCGAGCTGGGCCTCCGGCAGCGGATAGG
This sequence comes from Actinomycetota bacterium, assembly GCA_046735315.1. GTDB lineage: Bacteria > Actinomycetota > Thermoleophilia > Gaiellales > Gaiellaceae > 3-1-20CM-4-69-9. Next base: position 599 of record JBKPTB010000156.1, on the reverse strand, counting down.
TGCCCTCGTACTCGATCGGGTTCTGCGTCGCGATGACCATGAACGGCCGCGCCAACTCGTTCGTGACGCCGTCGATCGTCACCTGCTGCTCCTGCATGCACTCCAGAAGCGCTGCCTGCGTCTTTGGCGAGGCGCGGTTGATCTCGTCGACCAGGAGCAAGTTGGCGAACACGGGCCCCGGCTTGAACTCGAACTCGTTCGAGCGCTGGTTGAAGACGTTCACGCCCGTCACGTCGGAGGGCAGGAGGTCGGGCGTGAACTGCATCCGCGAGAAGGAGACGTCGAGCGAGCGTGCGAGCGCCTTCGCGAGCATCGTCTTCCCCACGCCGGGAAAGTCTTCGAGGATCACGTGGCCCTCGCTGACGAGACACAGCACGCAGAGCAGCAGCGTCTCGTCCGGCGCATGCACGACGCGGCCGAGGTTCTCCACCACGGCGCGAATCGACTCGGCGGCATCAGCCGTTTCGACGCGCTGGCTACCGGGCTCGCTCACGCAACAACTCCTCTGCCGCATCTACGATCGCGGCCGCGATTCGGTCTTTCGACGCCTTCGCCACGTGGCGCTCGGTGTCCGCGGCGATGAGCACGACCTCGTTCTC
>JBKPTB010000155.1:0-21059 GCA_046735315.1 Actinomycetota bacterium | reverse complement strand
GCCGCTTCTGGTCGCGAGCGAGCGCTGGGCCGCCCTCGACCTCGGCGTTCCGACGGACGAGCGGTGGAACGAGGTGCCGTCGGAGAGGGTCGGTGACGTCGCCGCGCGCGCGAGCGGCGGGATCGTCGCCGTCGGCGGTGGCAGCGCGATCGATCTCGCCAAGGCCGCCTCGGCGGAGGCCGCCGTTCCGGTCGTCTCGGTCCCGACGACCTATGCCGGCGCGGAGTGGACACCGTTCTTCGGGATCCGGGACCCCAACCGCAGGATGAGGGGCGGCGGTTCCGGCGCCCACCTCGCGGGCGTGTTGTACGAGCCGGAGCTGACGCTCTCGCTACCCCGGTCAGAAACCGTCGGCACGGCGCTCAACGCGCTCGCGCACAGCGCGGAGGCGCTCTACGTCAAAGGCCACAACCCGGAGGCGGACGAGCAGGCTCTCGAGGGCGCGCGGCTGATCGGCGACTGGCTGCCTCGCGTCGTCGATGCGCCTGACGACATCGAGGCCCGCACGAAGTTGCTCGAGGGCGCGATGCACGCCGGCATGGCCCTCGGGGGCTCGATGCTCGGGCTCGGGCACGCGATGGCGCAGGCACTGGGTGGACGCTACGGACTGCCTCACGGCGCGATGAACGCGCTGACCTTGGCGCAGGCGTTGCGCTTCAACGAAGACGTGGCCCCGGGCGCCGTGCGCAGGTTCCGTGACGCGGTCGGAGCAGACGTGACGGAGCTGGCCGCCCTGGGCGGGTTCGAGCGCCTCCGCGACTTCGGCGTACCGGAGGACGAGCTGGGGGAGGTCGCCGTCGCCACGGTCCAGCGAGCGGGCGCCAAAGCCAACCCGCGTTCGGCGTCCGTCGCGGACGTGGAACAACTCTTGCATAACATCTACTAATCACAAGAATTAGTTGCGCCGTGGTATGGTCTGGGCGTCGTGGCGGACTCCTCGTTTGACGTGCTCGTGATCGGTAGCGGCGCCTCCGGGCTCGCGGCGGCAGTTTCGGCCGCCCGGTCCGGGGCACGGGTCGCGCTCGCCACGAAGGGCGCCCTGCAGTCCTGCAACTCGGCGAAGGCGCAGGGAGGCATCCAGGCCGCCTTCGGGAACGACGACTCGCCCGAGCAGCACGCCGAGGACATCTGGAAGTCCTCTCACGAGACGGCCGATCGCAAGCTCGTCGAGATCCTCACCTCTGAGGCTCCCCCCGCGATCCACTGGTTGGAGGAACTCGGGGTCGAGTTCACCCGCGAGAACGGCGGCTACCGGCTCGCGCGGTGCGGGGGCGCCTCGCGGCAGCGGCTGCTGCAAGTCGGTGACCGTACAGGTCACGCGATCACCACCGCGCTCCGCGACGTAGTCGAGAGCTCCGAGATCAGAACCTTTCCCAAGTCACCGCTCGCTGAGCTCGCACGGACCGAGAACGGCTGGCGCGCACGCTGCGGGGACCATTCGATCGACGCCACGACGGTGGTTCTCGCAGCGGGCGGGCGGTGCTATCGCGTTGCGCAGGAGCGCGGCGAGCTGTCGACGAACCATCCCGGAGCGACGGGGGAGGTGACGCAGATCGCGGTCGACCTCGGTGCAGAGCTTCGCGACTTCGACGCCTTGCAGTACCACCCCAACGGCGGCGCGTGGCCCCCCAACATGCAGGGCTATTCGATCCCCGAAACGACGCGCGCGTATGGCGCAGTCCTGCTCAATGCCGACGACGAGGAGTTCACGGACTCCCTGGGCCCGCGCGACGTCGTCAGCCAGGCGATCGTCGACGAGGTGGAGAAGGGCAAAGGCGTCGAGACGCCCGATGGACGGCCGGCGGTCTACCTCGATACCACTCGGATACCAGAACGCGACGCGGATGTGTCCCTCCCGTACATGCTCCGCCGCTACCGTGCGGGCGGGATCGATCCGCTGAAGGAGCGGATCCTCACCTATCCCGTTCTCCACTATCAGAACGGTGGTCTCGTGATCGACACGGATGGACACACGACGCTCGAAGGTCTCTATGCGTGCGGCGAGATCGCAGGCGGCACGCACGGACGCAATCGCATGATGGGAAACAGTCTGCTCGAGTGCTGCGTCTTCGGTCGCCGCGCCGGCAAGGCTGCAGCGGAGAGAGCGAACTGATGAGCACGATCACGACGACCGATCTGGAAGCTGCGGTCGAAGACGTAGCGGCGCATCTCTACGTGTGGGCGCTGAAGGACATTCCGCAAGACCTTCGCGACGCCCTTGTCGATGCGGCGGACCAGGAGACCTCGGTGTCCGGACAACGCGTGCTGCAGACGATCCTGAAGAACGTCAACGTTGCGGAGACCGAAAAGAATCTCGTCTGCCAGGACACCGGGATCGCGGTCTACACGTGCCGGGTCGGGGAGTATTTTCCCCTGCATCCGAGCCGAATTTACGCCGCGCTGAAGACCGGTACCGAGCGAGCGACGATCGAGCATCCGCTGCGTTCGAACGCCGTGCACACGATCACGCGCGAGAACACCGGACCGAACACCGGCTATCGCCTGCCGATCGTGCACTGGGAGTTCATTCCCGAGTGGGACGGACTCGACGTGAAGTGCGTGCCGAAGGGCAGCGGCAGCGAGAACATGAGCTTTCTCAAGATGTGCGTCCCGGCCGACGGCGTGAAGGGGATCAAGCAGTTCGTGCTCGAGTCGATCGTCGGCGCGGGAGGAAAGCCCTGCCCGCCGGGCATCGTCGGCGTCGGCATCGGCGGCAGCGCCGACTATGCGATGTATCTCGCGAAGGAAGCGATCGCGCGTCCGGTCGGCACGCGAAATCCGGATCCACACGTCGCACAACTCGAGGACGAACTCTTCGAGCTCTTGAACGAGACCGGCATCGGCCCGATGGGGCTTGGGGGCGACGTGACGGTGTTGCAGTGCCACATCGAGCACGCCGATACGCACATGACCCTCAATCCAGTTGCCGTGAACTACCAGTGCTGGGCGGCGCGTCGCGCGAGTGCGCACGTGAGGGGCAACGGGGAGATTGAGTACGACCGTGATTTCTAAGAAACTGATGTTCCCGACGAACGAGGATGCGATCCGCGAGCTCCGCGCGGGCGACGAGGTGCTGGTCGACGGTCACATCGTCGGCATCCGCGACCGCACGCAGATCCGCATCTTCGACCAGGGCGTCCAGCCGCCGCTGGATCTGCAAGGAGCTTTCCTTCTGCACACAGCGCCCGGCGTGCGCAAACTCGGGCCGGGGAAGTACGAGAAGGTCTGTATCGGTACGACCACGTCCGCGCGGATGGTTCGCTTCACGGAGCCACTCGGTCGCGACTACGGCGTCCGCGCCATCTGCGGGAAGGGCGGGCTTCCCGACGAGGCGATCGAGCCGATGCAGCGGCTCGGGATGGTCTACTTCGCGATCGTCGGCGGCGCGGCCGCCCTGGAGACGACCCAGATCGAGGAGATCGAAGAGGTCTACTGGGAGGAGCTCATGCCTGAATGCCTCTGGAAGTTCCGGGTGAAGGACTTCGGGCCGCTCACGGTCGGCATCGACGCACACGGCAATTCGCTCTTCCACGATGTGCAGGAGCGGGCCATGAAGAAGCTGGAGGAGCTCAATGCTCGACTTTGATCCGCATCACGGACTCACTCACGTGCTCGACAAGGGCCTCGGTCCGCGCGCCTGGGAGGACATCCTCGAGGTCGCGGGAGATCACATCTCGATCGTCAAGCTCGGGTGGGGGACGGCAGCGGTGACTCAGAACCTCGAGCGGAAGCTCGAAGTGCTGCGCGAGAAGCCGGTCGTCATCGGTGGGACGTACTTCGAAGTCGTCTACGCGAAGGACAGGCTCGACGAGTACAAGGCCTGGCTGCAGCGGCTCGGGCTGCAGCACGTCGAGATCTCCGACGGGACCGTCGAGATCCCACGGGAGCGCAAGCTGGAGCTGATCGCAGACTTCGCGCGCGACTTCACCGTCCTGTCGGAGGTCGGGTCGAAGGACTCGTCCGTCGAGTACGCGGCTGAGCAGTGGGTGCAATGGCTCCAGGAGGAACTCGCCGCGGGCGCCTGGAAGGTGATCACCGAGGCACGGGAGGGTGGTACCGCCGGCATCTTCGACTCCTCCGGCGGCATGCGCACGGATTTGATCGGCGAGATCGCGATGACGGTCGGACCTGTGAACGTCGTCTTCGAGGCGCCCACGAAGGCGGCCCAGGCGTGGTTCATCAAGCAATTCGGCCCGTCCGTGAACCTCGGGAATATCCCGCCGGACGAGGTCATCCCGCTCGAAACGCTGCGGCGCGGCCTGCGCGGCGACACGCTGAAGGAGGTGCTGCTTGGCGACCGCACCGGCACTCCGGCTTCCTGATGTCGAGGCGATGAGCGCTGAGGACGTGTTGCGCTGGGCGCACGAGCAATTCGGCGACCAGCTGTGCCTGACGTGCTCCTGGCAGCGCCAGTCGTCGGTGCTGATCCACATGATCAGCGAGCTCGGTCTAGACGTCCCGATCATCGAGCTCGACACGCTCGTCCTCTTCCCGGAGACCTACGAGACGCGCGACCGGCTCGTCGAGCGCTACGACCTGAAGCTGAAGTCGTTCCGACCAATCGACCCCCCGGACCGGCTCTGGGAGAGCGACCCCGACCGCTGCTGTCACATCCGCAAGGTCGAGCCGCTCGAGCGCGCGCTGGCCTCGTACGACGCCTGGATCACCGGCATCCGCCGCGAGCAGGCGTCGACACGTGCGAATGCGCAAAGGATCGAGTGGTCCGAGCGCTACGGCGTCTGGAAGGTGCAGCCCATCGTCGACTGGGACGCCAAGCGCGTGCAGGCGTACATCCACGTGAACGAGATTCCGTACAACCCGCTCCACGACCGCGGCTATCCCTCGATCGGCTGCATCCCGTGCACGCGTGCAGTCGTCGCGGGCGAAGACGAGCGCGCGGGCCGGTGGACCGGGAGCGACAAGCTCGAATGCGGCATCCACATCAACGCACCACTGATCAAGGAGTCAAACGACTAAATGACTGACCACATCTACGCCCACGAGCACCCCGAGACCGAACGCCGTCGGGAAGGCGGGTTCACGCTCTGGTTCACGGGCCTTTCCGGCTCGGGCAAGACGACGATCGCGCACCTGGTCGGGCCCGCGATCGAGGAGCGCGGCCCGATCGTCGAGTACCTCGACGGCGACACGGTGCGCACACACCTGTCGAAAGGGCTCGGCTTCTCGAAGGAGGATCGCGACGCGAACATCGAGCGCATCGGCTGGGTTGCGGCGCGCCTCACCAGGCACGGAGCGGCAGTGCTCGCCGCCGCGATCTCGCCCTACGAGGCGACCCGCCGGAAGGCGCGCGGGCTGGTCGAGGAGTGGGGGACGTTCGTCGAGGTGTACGTGGCCACGTCGGTCGACGAGTGCGCGCGGCGCGATGTGAAGGGCCTCTACGAGAAGGCGTTCAAGGGCGAGATCACGGGCTTCACCGGGGTCGACGACCCCTACGAGGAGCCGAGCAATCCGGACGTTCGCATCGACACCGAGCGGCACGAGCCGGAAGAGAGCGCTCGCCTCATTCTCGCCCACCTCGAAGAGCGTGGTCTCATTCGCGCCGCGGTGACGGTATGAGCGTGGCGACTGAAGCGAAGCTCATTGCACCACACGGAGGCACTCTCATTGACCGCACGGGCGAGCGCGCCGACGATCTCGAGTCGCTCGAGACGCTCACGCTCTCCTCGCGCGAGCTGTCGGACCTCGACATGCTCGCCTCCGGCGCCCTCTCGCCGCTCCAGGGCTTCATGGGCCGCGAGGACTACGAATCGGTCCTCGAGTCGATGCGGCTCTCCTCGGGCCTGCCGTGGGCGCTGCCCGTCTGCCTGGCGGCCGTCCTCGCGCCACAGGGCGATCGCGTCGCGCTCGCCGACGAAGCAGGTCGGACGTACGGCGTCCTCGAAGTCGAGGAGGTCTACGAGTACGACAAGGAACGCGAGGCTCAGCAGTCGTTCCGTACCACGGACGTGGCTCATCCGGGCGTTGCGAGCATGTACGACCAGCCCGACCTCTACGTCTCCGGGCGCGTCACGGTGTTCGAGCGGGTCACGCCTCCCTTCGCCGAGCTCGCGCTGGATCCGGCGGACACCCGCGCCGCGTTCCTGGAGCGCGGCTGGAAGCGCGTGGTCGGCTTTCAGACCCGGAACCCCATCCACCGGGCACACGAGTACCTGACGAAGGTCGCACTCGAGACGGTCGACGGATTGCTGATCCATCCGCTCGTGGGCGACACCAAGTCAGACGACGTTCCGAGCGCCACCCGCGTGGAGTGCTACCGGGTGCTGATCGACGGCTACTACCCTGAGGACCGCGTCGTCCTCAGTGCGTTCCCCGCGGCGATGCGGTACGCCGGCCCGCGAGAGGCGATCTGGCACGCGATCTGCCGCAAGAACTACGGCTGCTCGCACTTCATCGTCGGTCGCGACCACGCCGGCGTCGGCGACTACTACGGGACCTACGACGCGCAGCTGATCTTCGACGAGTTCGAGCCCCACGAGCTCGACATCGAGCCGATGTTCTTCGAGCACTCGTTCTTCTGCCGGCGCTGCGGCTCGATGGCCTCGGCGAAGACGTGTCCACACGGCGCGGACCAGCACGTCTTCCTCTCCGGGACGAAGGTCAGGGAGATGCTCGGCGCCGGTGAGCTGCCTCCGGAGGAGTTCTCACGACCCGAGGTCGCCGAGGTCCTCATCCAGGCGTACCGCGGTCAGTAGTGCCCCAATGACCTGGCAGTTCACCCTCACGGGTCTGCTGATCGGAGTGCTGGTCGGAATGACCGGGATGGGCGGCGGCAGCCTGATGACTCCCATCCTCGTCATCGTCTTCGGCTTCAAGCCGACATACGCGGTCGGCACGGACATCCTGCACGGGGCGATCTTCAAGACCTTCGGTGCCCTGCGGCACCGAAGGCTGGGCACAGTGCATGCGCGGCTGACTCTGTGGATGTTCCTCGGGTCGGGGCCCATGTCCCTGCTCGGCGTCGCCCTTGCGGGTTGGCTCTCGCGCAAGTACGGCGACGGCGTGCAGTCGGCCGAAGGCTATGCGATCGGCGCCGCGCTCCTGCTGGGCGCGGCGGGCCTGGTTGCGAAGACCTTCGTCAAGCGCGGCATCCAGCCCGACGACGCTCCGTTCATCATGCAGCGAAGGGACAAGGTCCTCGCGGTCCTGATCGGTGCCGTGTTCGGTTTCATCGTCGGCCTGACGTCGGTGGGCAGCGGCACGTTCTTCGGGCTCGTGATGGTGATGATCTATCCGCTGACGATCGCGAAGATCGTCGGAACTGACATCTTCCACGCGGCGGCCCTGCTCTGGGTCGCCGGCTTCGGGCACCTCGTTCAAGGCAACGTCGACCTGCATGCGATGGCCTGGCTCTTGCTCGGCTCCGTGCCCGGCATCTGGATCTCGAGCCGCTTCACGTTGCGGGTCCCGCAGGACGCGCTGCGACTCGGCCTCGCAGGCGTCCTCGCCCTCAGCGGCATCAAGCTGCTCGACGTGCCACAGTCGAGCTACGTGATCGCCGTCGGCCTGGGGCTGGGTCTGGCGGCGTTCGCCGTTTGGCTCCTCCTACAATCGCGACGCAGTGAAACGGAACGCGCCGACGATCCTCGCCCTCGTCCTGCTCGTGGCGACGGCGACGGCGTTCGCGGTGACGCAGCGCCTGAAGCTCGAGCCGAGCCCGATCTCGCAGACGCACATCGATAAGGCCTTGTCCCCCGTCTGCCGGTGCCCGACGCGCGTCGCGCACATCGATTTCTCGGTACGTCGAGCAGACCACCTGCAGGTCGCGATCCGCATCGACGGCAGCGAAGTGACGATCGCGGACGGTGATTTCCCCAAGGGCTCCGTGCACGTGCAGTGGAACGGAAAGGACGGAAACGGCGCGGTCGTCCCGGACGGAACCTACTACGCGGTCGTTCACCTGCGCCGGGCGCAACGCGTCATCGACCTGCCGAATCCGATCCGGGTCGACACGCAGCCACCGACGATCGCGATCGTGAGCACCCGGAGGAGCGAAGACAAGACGATCTTCACCTACAGGACCTCGGAGCCTGCGCACGCGCTGCTGTTCGTCAACGGCCGGCGCCGCGTGGTCACGTATTCGACCCGCAGGCACGGCCGGTTGCCCTACTACGGAAAGCTCTCGCAGAGATCGAGACTCGTCTTCGAGGCTCGGGATCTCGCCGGCAACCGCTCCGCGCCGGTCCGGATCCACGGCTCTCTGCGGTGACACCCGGCGGCCCGCCGCTGCTGATTCTCGGTGTCAGGCGATCGGGCACGACGCTCCTGCGTGTCATGCTCGACCGCCACTCACAGCTCGCCGTACCGGACGAGTCGTACTTCATTCCGCAGCTTGCCGACCGGCATCTGCGACGCGTCGATGCCGCTGCGTTCGTGGACGACCTGCGTCGCATCGACACGCTCGCCGAGTGGGAGGTGCCCCTCGACGAGGTACGCGCGCGACTCCACGACGGCATGCCGATCGGCGTTGCCGTCGGAACCGTGTACGCGGTCTACGCCGAGCAGCGCGGCAAGCCGCGGTGGGGGGACAAGACTCCGATGTACATGCAGAACCTCCGCCTGCTGGAGCGGCTCTTCCCCGACGCGCTCTTCGTCCATCTGATCCGAGACGGCCGCAACGCCGCGACGTCCTTCCTCTCGATGCCGCGAGGTATCGTCACGGAGAACTGGATGCATCCTCGTGATCCGGCGGGATTCGCGTGCCAGTGGCAAACCGAGGTGAAGGCTGCGCGGCGGTTGGGACGCCGGGTCGGCCGCGACCGGTATCTCGAGGTGCGCTACGAGGAGCTCGTCGAGGACGTCGAAGACGTTCTGCAGTCGATCTGCCGCTTTGCCCGTCTTCCCTACGAAGCGGGAATGGCGGATTACGCCGGGACCGTCGACGTGTCCGCCAAACCGCATCAGTCGAGTCTCACCCGTCCGCCGACCGCGGGGCTCCGCGACTGGCACATGCAGATGTCGCCCGAGCAGGTCGGGGCGTTCGACCGGGTGGCGGGAGACCTGCTGGGCGAGCTCGGCTACGAGACCCACGAGGCGCCGGATGCGCTCGGTCGATTGCGACGCACCTCGTACGGCGTGCGCGCCGCAGCGTGGAGAGCCGCGAGCTTCGGGCTCAGGCGCTCACCCCTTTGGCGCCGTCGTCACCCCGCGCTTCGCTGACTTCTTCGCGGCGTGCAGCCGCTTGGCTCTCTGCAGCGCCAGGATCTGTGGGCTACGGCGAGCGTGCCACGCCATCACGATTCCGTTGAGCGTGAAGAAGTAGTGCCGCTCCGTGACGATCCCCGGCGAGTACTTGCCGATGTTCAGGTGCCAGAGGATCTTCCCGTCGCTGACGCGCATCGCGAACGTCTTCTCCTCCAACGTCGCCGTGAAGACGAGGTTGCCGGCAACGAACGAGCCGCCGAGGATGCGTCCGCCGAGGTTACGGTTCCACAGCACCTTGCCGTCGCTCGCGCGGAACGCGCGGAGGCCACCGTCGAAGCCGCCGATGAAAACGCGGCCCTGGGCGATCGCGGGGGTCGAGTAGCCGTAGCCGCCGACGTGCGCTCTCCAGATGACACGCCCGGTGCTCGCAGACAGCGCGAAGATGTCGCCTGAGCGTGAGATCGTGAAGAGGCGGCGGCCGTCCGTCGACGGGCTCGCGTAGAAGCTCTCGTATTGCAGGACATTTCGGCGTAGATACGTGCTCCAGATTTTGTGCCCGTCCCTCAAGCGCAGGGAGAAGATCGAGCCGGCGTACGTCGTGATGAAGATTCGATTCCGGAAGATCGAGGGGCTCGAGTTGATCCGACCGCCGGTGTCGTACGCCCACTTGATGCGTCCGGTTCTGACGTAGACCGCGAAGAGGCGGCCGTCGGTGGCGCCGAAGTACGCGACGCGGCCGATCGCGACCGGTGACGACTCGACCTTGCCGGCGACCTTCAGCGTCCAGAGGAAACGGCCGTTGAACCGGTTGTACGCCGTGACGCGGCCGTCGTGAGAGCTGACGAGGAGTCGCGGGCCGGCGATCGCCGGCGTCGACGGCTTCCTCGCTCCGAACTTCTGCCAGATGATGTGGCCGTTGTGCGAGTCGAGCGCGACGGTGCGGCCGCCGAACGAATTCACGTAGAGGATTCCACTGCAGTAGCTCGGCGGATACTCGATGTAGCTCCGGAGACCGGTCACCCAGAAGTGGCGCAGCGGGAGCCCGATGTTGATGTTCGGCCGTGAGAGAGTGCGCTGCGGGTCACCGCCGAAGTTGTTCCAGCAGTCCTTGTCGTCGACGAGGTGATACCGGCCTTTCTTCTTCTTCGGTTGTTTGATCGGCGCTGTGGCGTTCGTCGCTACCGACGCCGAGACGCCCTTCAGCTCGGTGTCGAGCTTTCCGGCGGGACGATCGCGTGATTTGAGGAACACGGCGACCGCCGCGCCCAGGACGAGCAGCACGACAACTGCAGCGATGACGAGGATCCGACGGCGCACCCGGCGGAACTAGTCTGCCAGCGGCGCTTGACGCTGCAGCTCGGCAGGCGTCCGGCTCCGTCTGCTTTCCCGCCGTGGCCGCCCGACGACCGGCGGGGTCGCCGGGACGGAGCTTCGCTGCGGCAGGGCGAGCAGCGCCCACGCGGCAAGGGCGATCACGCCCCAGACGATCGGATCCTCGAAGAAGCCCGCGTAGAACAGCGAGTGGACGAGGAGGGTCAGGAAGACGGCTGCGGCACCGAGGCCGAGCGCACGGTTCACTCGAGTGAGGAGGAACAGGAGTCGTGCCGCACCGGCCAGGAGCGCCACGTACACGATCAGTCCGATCACTCCGAGCTCGGCGGCGACCGTGAGCGGCGTGGTATGGGAGCGGTCGCGTTTGGCCGAGAGCTGCGTGTTCGCCTCGTCCCTGCTTGCCTGAGGCTGCCCGCCGATCCCCACTCCGACGAGCGGATGGTTCGTGAAGACGACCCACGTCACCCGCGCGAGCCGAGTCCGGCCGCTCGTCGCCTGACGGGCCGAGTCGTTCACAGCGGTGGCCGCCACGAAGGCCGCACCGGCGAGAACGCAGACGGCCGCCCCGACCATCAGCACGCGCCGAAGGGCGGCCCCTCCGAGCGTGTACGAGATCGCGACGCCGACCGCGAACAGCGCGACGAAGCTCGACTGGGAGTAGGAAAAGAAGAGGCCGGCCCACAGGAACGCGATCAGCCCGGTCCCGAGCCAGAAGCCGATCCGGCCGAGCCACACGGCGACGAGGAGAACCGCGATCGCGATGACGACATGGCGGCCGAAGATGCTCGGATCCTTGAAGAGAGAGGTGACGCGGAAGTAGGTCGTATAGGCGTTCGCGCGCTCCACGTCGCCTGCAAGGAGATGCCCGTGCGTGACGCGCTGGAAGAGTGCAACGGCCGAGAACAGCCCTGCGAGCGCGACGATCGTCGTCGCCAACGCGCGCGGATGCCAGCTGCGAAACGGCGACCAGACCACCGCGATCACGAGCGCCGAGAACGGGAACAGGAAGAAGAGCAACTCGATCGTGCCCTGCCGGAGATCTCTGGTCCAGGTCAGCGAGATGCCTGCAAGCAAGACGAAGGCGGCCGCGGGTACGGCCAGGAGCGGCGGCAGACGCCGGGCCTCTCGGGACCGCAGCACGCGGACGACGAGCGCGAGCATCGCCGAGGCGAGGACCGCGTAGAGCGGCAGCAGCAGATACGCCTTCTGCGATCCGATCGAGACCGAGATGCGAAACGGAGCAGCCGCGAGCAGAGCAACGGGCACCGCCATCGGGTAGCGGACGAACACAGCGGCGACCGCGCCGACGACGAGCAGCCCGCAGACCAGGGCCGCGAGGTGGAGCGGTGGGCTGACGAGCAGCTTGAGGTCTCGCCCGGGAATCAGCGCGACCGCGAGTCCGGCCTCGGCCAGCGCGGTCAGCGCGAGCCCGGCCAGCAGCTGGGCACGCGACCGTGAGAGAAACATCGCCGCTGCTCCGAGCCCGCCGAGAGCCGCCGACAGCTGAGCCAGGTCTCCATGGGGCATGGAAGACCCAAGACTACGGGTGTCGTGATAGGAAACGCCGGGTGATCGGAGCCGCGAAACGTGTGCTCGTCCTCGCACCTCACACCGACGACGGGGAGTTCGGGGCGGGCGGCACGATGGCGCGCCTCGTCGAAGAGGGAGCCGAGGTTCGGTATGTGGCCTTCTCGATCGCCACCCGCTCGCTTCCTGACGGCTTCCCACCCGACACCCTCGCGCGCGAGGTGAAGGAGGCGACCGCCGAGCTCGGCATCCAGCCCGAGAACCTGACGGTGCACGACTTCGACGTCCGGACGTTCCCGCAGCACCGTCAGGACATCCTCGAGCTGCTCGTCGCCCTCTGGGAGGACTGGCGACCGGATGCCGTCTTCCAGCCCAGCCTCCACGACATCCACCAGGACCACCAGGTGATCGCGGCGGAAGGGCTACGCGCGTTCAAGCGGACGACGATCCTCGGCTACGAGATCCCGTGGAACAACTTCGACTTCGCCTACCAGGCGTACTTCGCACTGAAGGAGGCGCACGTCGACAAGAAGGTTGCCGCGCTCGAGAAGTACGCCTCGCAGCACCACCGACGCTACAGCGATCCCGAGTACATCCGGAACGTCGCGCGAACGCATGGGATCAACGTGAACCGGGAATACGCAGAGGTCTTCGAGGTCTACCGGGTCGTTGCCTGAGCCGCCCCGTCCGTCTGGCGGCCCAGCTTGAATCCCAGAACGCTTTCGTCCACCGAAACCGAAGGAGTCCGATGGCGCTTACCCAGACGCAACTCGCCGGTGAGGTCGCTGAGCGCAGCGGCCTGAGCAAGACCGATGCCAAGGCTGCACTCGCGGCGCTCGAGGAAGTCGTGCTCGAGCAGCTCGCCGGCGCAGAGAAGGTTCGGATCGGCGGAGTCGTCCAGCTCGTCGTGCGCGTGAAGGAGGCGACGAAGCCTCGCAAGGGCCGCAACCCGGCGACCGGCGAGGAGATCACGATCTCGGCGAAGCCTGCGGCCGTCGCGCTGCGAGCGCGTCCTCTGGCCAAGGCGAAGGCAGCGCTGCCGTCCGTGCAGAAGGCACGGAAGCGCCTCGCTGCCTGAGGACTCGTCGTTCGGGGCCCCGGCGGGACAGGTCCGCCGGGGCCTCAGTCCGTCTCAGGCTCGCGCGACCAGAACTCCAGGAGATTGCCGTCGGGGTCGTAGAAGTAGTACGAGGTCGCGTTCATCCACTCGAAGTCCGTTGGGCCGTAGACCTCCACGCCCTTGCTCTTGACGTGTTCGACCGCGGCCTCGAAGCGGTCGCGGGGCACCTCGAGCGCGAAGTGGACGTTGCCGAACCGATGTCCTTCGGGGTGGGGAGAGTGCTCTTCGTGGAGGAGTGAGCCCTTGTGCACGGCGATCCGCTGCTCCGTGCCCGGCTCGCCGGCGAGGAACCACGCCCACTCGTCGCCTGTTCTGCTCACCGGCTCGAGGCCGACGACCGCTTCGTAGAACTCGGCCGAGCGGGGGACATCGGCGACGATCAGCACGATCTCGGCGATGCCGGTCGAGAAGCCGCTCATCTGACGACCACGTCGCCCACTGCCTCGTCGATCGCTTCGAGCGCGGCGGTGTCGAGCTCGATCCCGGATGCAGCGGCGTTCTCCTCGACCTGCTCCGGGCGGGACGCTCCCGTGATCGCCGAGGCGACGTTGTCCTCTCGCAGCACCCACGCGAGTGCAAGCTGGGCCATCGTGATGCCGAGCCCCTCTGCGACCGGCACGAGGCGTCGCACCGCGGTGAGCACGTCGTCGTCCCGGAAGCGGTCCATCGACCAGCCCATCTGGGGCGACGCGGCGCGGGTCCCGTGCGGCGGCTGTTCCCCGGGCTTGTACTTCCCTGTGAGCGTGCCCTGCGCGAGCGGTGACCAGACGAGCTGCGAGATGCCGTTTTCCCGGCACAGCGGGATCACCGCCCGCTCGGGAACCCGGTACAGGATCGAGTACTGCGGTTGCGACGAGACGAACTTCTCCAGCCCTCGTGCTGCGAGCTCGAGCGAAGCGCTGATCTGGTCGGCGGTCCACTCGCTGAAGCCGAGGTAACGCGCCTTCCCCTGGCGGACGACTTCGGTCAGCGCTTCCATCGTTTCCTCGAGTGGTGTGTCGACGTCGTAGCGGTGGCACTGGTAGAGGTCGACGTAGTCGGTGCGGAGGCGTGCGAGCGATGCATCGATCTGCTTGAAGACCTGCATACGTGAGAGACCGCGATCGCCGTTCATCGGGAAGTAGAGCTTGGTCGCGAGGATGTACGAGTCGCGTGGCCGGCCCGCGAGCACCTCACCGAGAAACTCCTCAGCCCCGCCACGCGAGTAGACGTTCGCCGTGTCGATGAAGTTGATCCCGACCTCGAGGGCCTTCCGGACGCAGGCCTCGGCCTGGTTGTCCGCGACGCCTCCCCCGTAGGTCAGCCAGGAGCCGAGGCTGATCTCGGAGACCTCGAGGTCGCTCGAACCCAGCCGGCGATAGCGCATGACCTCGTTGTGTACCAGCCGCCCTCCAGGCTGCGTCGGCAGAATCGCTGCGTGAGACGCGTCCAGGGCCATGACTCGGTTCCGGCGGCGGTGGTCGACGTCGGCTGGGTGAACGGGCTCGCGGCGATCCGCTCGCTCGGTCGCGCCGGAATCCGCGTGCTCGCCGTCGACCACCGTCCGAGCGCGCTCGGCTTCCGCTCGCGCTACGCCGAACCGTTCCTCTCACCCGATCCTCACCAGGACGAGACGCGCTTCGTCGCTTTCGTGCGTGCACTCGGCGAGGTGGTCGTGTTTCCGACGCACGACGAGCAACTGAATCTCCTCGCCCGCCACCTCGGCGACCTCGACGTGCTCGCTCCCTTCCCCTCCTGGGACGTTCTCGAGCGCGTGCAGAGCAAGCGCGTCCAGTTGGAGGTCGCGGAAGCGGCCGGCGTCGACACGCCGCGCACGTCCAACCCGGCTACGGCCGTAGAAGCGGGCAAGGCAGCCGAGGAGATCGGGTTCCCGGTCCTGGTCAAGCCTGCGCATCCGATCGGCTTCAAGCACCGCTTCCGCCGCCAGGCGTTCCGCTGCGAGAGCGCCGCGGAGGTCGAGGAGGCCTACGAGCGAGCCTCGGAGTTCGCGCCCATGGTGCAGGAGCTCATTCCCGGCGGCGACGACACCCTTTACACGGTCGGCAGCTACCTCACGCGCGACGCACGACCGCTCGGCGTTTTCTCAGGACGGAAGCTGCGCCAGACCCCGCGCGGCATTGGCACGTGTCGCATCGGCGAGGCCGTCTGGGTCCAGGACGCGGTCGACGCGGCGCTGCGGCTTCTGCGCGAGTTCGGGTACTTCGGCCTTTCGCAGGTGGAGTTCAAACGCGATCCGCGGGACGGCAGCTTCAAGCTGATGGAGATCAACCCGCGCCTGTGGCAATGGCACGGCCTTGCGGCCGCCTGCGGTGTCGATCTTCCGCGCCTCGCGTACGCCGACCTGACCGGCGAGTCTCCGATCGAGGCGACCATGAACGGACACGGAAAGCGCTGGGCGATCACGCTTCTGCCGGGCGAGCGCCCGGCGCCGCAGCGGCCCCCGTATGCGGACGCCGTCTTCGCGGTGGACGATCTCAAACCCGCGGCGGTCCACCTCGCCCGGGTCGTTCGGAGCGCGCTGCGGTGATTCCGGACCGCATCGAGCGCCGTGCACGCTGGGTGCTCGACTCGATCGGCGCAACCGACCTCGGATTCGGCGACGACGTGCCGTACCACGCCGCCGCGTGGGAACAGGTCGAGCGCGGCGAGCGTCCCCAAGGAGATGATCTGGCCGAGGCCTTCTTCCACCTCGCGCGAGTCGAGGAGCTCGCGGGCCCGCGCGACGAGCACGGACGGTTTCGTGCCGAGTGGTCCTGCCTCGATCCGCTCGACCCCCCGCTCGAGCGCCTCCGTCGACAGATCGGGGCGGCGAACGGCCGCCCGCGCTTTGTCGTGGCGCTCACCCACGACGTCGACGCCCCTTGGCGCTGGACTCGGATCGGGGTGCGCGGCGCCGCTGCCCGGCTGAAGCGGAACGTGCGCGGCGGGCGGCTCGGGCCGACGCTACGAGAAGCGACGGGACTGGCCGCCGCGCCGCTGCATCGCCTCCGAGGAACCGATCCCAACTGGCGGTTCGAGCAGATCGTGGCGGAGGAGCGCCGTCGCGGCGCGCAGGGCTCGACCTTCTTCGTCATGGCCGCGCACCACGACGCGCACGACGGCGCCGCGCCCGAGACGTACGACCGCCTGCGGCCCCGACTCGTCGAGACGCTGCTCGAGACCGGCGCCGAGGTCGGATTGCACGGGAGCTACACGGCTGCGGAGGACCCGGGCCGGCTCGCCGCGGAGAAGCAGTCTCTCGAGCAGCTCGCCGGGCCCATCGCCGGCCAGCGCTACCACTACCTTCGCGCAGACCCGCATCGGAACCTCGTTCCGCTCGCCGACCTGGGACTCGCTTACGACACGACCCTCGGGTTCCCCGATGCGGTCGGCTTCCGCGCCGGCATCGCCCATCCGTTCCGGCCGTGGAGCTTCGAACGGGAGGCGCCGCTCGACCTGGTCGAGGTCCCACTCGCGGCGATGGACGCCACCCTCGCGGAGGAGCGCTATCTCGGTCTCGCCGCGAAGCGCGCCGAGCCGCAGCTGATGGGCCTCCTCGACTGGGCCGCCGAGCACGGTGGCGCCTTCGCGATCCTGTGGCATCCGGACCGATTCGACAGTCCCACCGCCGGCGGCTGGGACCGGCTCTACTCGAGGGTGCTGGACGGGGTCGTCCAGCGTGGCGGCGCCTGCGTTCCCGTGGCCGAGCTCGTCTCGTCCCACTCGACCTGATCGAAGTAGCGCAACGCGCGGCGGGTCGGGCGCACCTGGGCGCCGAGTTGCGCCAGCTCCTCGCGTGAGATCTCTCCCAGCGCGCTCTTGATCCCGAGGTACGGCAGATTCAGGTCCTCCTGGTAGACGATCGTCGAGATGCGGGGGTTGATCTCGATCACGTGGTCGCCGACCAGCTGGATGTTGAAGAAGTGCTCGATGCCGAACTCGCCGACGATCCGCTGGGCGACCTCGAGCAGCCAGTGGTCGTTCAGTGTTTCGAAGTACATCGCGAGACCGGCCCGCATCGACTCGCGGGTCTTCGCGTGTCCGAGCACGAGCTGCCCCGAGCGCGCGATGCCGTCGATGGTTCGCTCGCGCCCGTGCGCCAGCTCCATCACCAGCAGGTCGGGGCCTCCCTCCTCGGGCAACACCTCGAGCACGTCCTTGAGGCGCAGCGCGAGGTTTCCTGGGCGGTCTTCGATCAGCTGCTTCGCGCGGTCGACTGTGGCGTCGAGGACGCGAAACCCTCGCGAGCCGGAGCTCGAGACCGGCTTGAAGCAGACCGCGCGTTCCGGGTAACCAAGCTCTTCGGCCGCCAGGGCCAGGGCTCGCCCCCCGGCGACCCTCCGCCAGGCCGGCGCCTGCAGTCCGAGCCGTTGAAGGAGGGCGTAGGTCTCGGCCTTGTCGTTCGCGCGGCGGATCGTCTGCGGTGACGAGACGAGCACGGTCGTGCCGACAAAGCGCTCTCGCGCCTCTGCGAGAGCCTGGAGGTCGAATGACGATTGCGGGAGGACGGCATCGACGTTCTCGCGGCGCACGATGTTGAGCAGGGCATCCGGGAACGCCGGATCACCGCCCGGCGGGACGACGAAGAAGCGGTCGCAGAAATGCCGCCCGATTGCCTGCGGCGACATGTCGGTACCGACGATGCGGATGCCGCGCTCGCCGTTCATGCGAAGCGCCCGCAGCAGAGCGGCCGTGCCCGGAGCGCCCGTGGCGGTCAGGAGGACTGTGATATCGCGCATCCGAAGCGGCGATGCTACTGAGCTACCTGGACGCGGCTCCTGGGAAGAGAAACTTGACGTGATCCCACCGGGCGATCTCGCAGCCGTTGGTCCGGCTGAAGCGCGCCCGGATCAGGTGGCCGCGGAAGCGACCGGTGACGAGCGCCTGCTGTGGCCCACCGTAGATCTGTGTGCACACGCTGCCCTTCGGCGTGGGCGCGAACGGCCGCGCGAGCCGTGCGAGTTGGGTGCAGGCGGCGGCAGGCCGTGGCAGCGTGCCGCCGGCAGGTGCGCACCGCAGCGTGTAGGCCTTTGCGCCCGGACGGCCCTGACCGTGCGGCCAGACCGTGATCTGGAGCGACGTCGAGGTGAGCAGGATCGCGGCGAGAACGCTCATCGTCCGAGGATAGGCAGCAGGCGCCGCAGGCGCCGGCGCTCGACGGGGAGGTAGAAGCCGAGGAGCAAGAGCACGAGCGGGAATGCCGCGGTGAGCGCGAGCGCCACCCCGAGCGGTACGTCCATCGCCTTGCCGAGGACCGTCAGCCCGACGCTCGCAAGAGCGAGCGTCGCCACGCGTCGCCACTGGTAGGCGACGGGAAAGACCCGCTGTGCACGCCACGCCATCCCGACGAAGAGAAGCGTGTACGCGGCGACGGTTGCGATCGCCGCGCCCATGCGTCCGTACGGCGGGATCAGTGCGAAGTTCAGTGCGACGTTGAGCACCGCGGCAGCGCCGGTGACGAGCCAGTTCGAGCGCGTCTGCCGCGCACGCCCGGTGCCGATCTGAACGACGACGTATCCGCCGAACGCTGCGACCCCGAAGGCGAGCGGCGCGACGACGTTCTGGGCGGGGTAGAACGGCTTCGTCGTGATGAGCCTGACGATCCAGGGTGCGAGCAGGCCGAGCGCCAATGCAATCCAGCAACAGACGTAGACGACATAGGTCAGGACGAAGCTGTACGTCCGCTCGGCTTCGCGGTCGTCGTCGATCGAGTAGGCGAAGGCGGGCCAGGCCAGGCGAAACGCGGTGAGCAGCAAGACGAGTGCCGATGCGATTCGGACTCCGATCGAGTAGAGACCGACCTCGTGCGCGTCGGTGAGCTTGATCAGGAAGAAGCGGTCGCTGAAGTTCGTCAGCCACAACGCGACCGCCGACGGCACGAGCGGCAGGCCGAAGCGGTTCATCGCGCGATACAGCGCGCGGTCGAACTGCAGGCCGAGCGCGCGGCGGCTGTAGAGGAGCAGGGCCGCGTACACGACGAGCGTGCCCGTGAAGTTCCCGACGAGGACGCCGATCGGGCCCTTGTCGAGAACGACCACGAGAACGACCGTGGCCGCGATCGTGATCGCGACGTTCGCGAGCGTGGCGACGACGTAGGCGCTCGATCGTTGCTCCACGCGAAAGAGGGACGTGAGCTGCTCGTAGTTCAGCGCGGCCCAGAGCCCGATGAAGGCGGCGACGACCAGCCCGCCGTGTCCGTGCGTCCCGAAGAGGATCCATGACACCTGGGGCGCCAGCGCGATACCGATGGCGGAGACAGAGGTCGACGCCGCCAGCACGTACCAGAATGCGGTGCGTACGACGAGCAGCCGGCGCTCAGGCTCGGCCGAGTCGAAGTAGAAGCGGAAGAAGGCGCTCTTCATTCCCTGGGCGACGAGTGCGGTCAGGACCGCCGAAAGCGCGACGAGCGTCTCGATCAGCCCGTAGTCGCTCGGCGACAGGTAACGCGTGTACAGCGGCAAGAGCAGCACGCCGACGATGCGGGCGACGATCGACCCGAGCCCGTAGATCGCCGAATGGCGCAGGAGCTCTCTGATGCGCTCGAACATGAATGAACTCGTCACAGTATGGAGCGGTAGATCTCGATGAACCGGTCGGCGACCTTGTCCAGGTCGTGGACGCGCTCGACGTAGGCGCGTCCCTCCTCGCCGAGTCGCCTGCGCAGCTCGAACGACTCGACGAGCGGCCGCAGCTTCTCCACGAGATCGTCTTTCGTCGCGGTGACGATCGGCACCTTCAGGCCGAAGGCCTCCTCCGTCTGCGCCACGGCCTCCGCGTCGAGGTGAGTGACCACCGGCTTGCCGTACGCCATCGACTCGATCGCGAAGACGCCGTGCCAGAGGTAGTGCATCTGGTCGACGACGATGTCTGCCCGCTTGAAGCGCTCGACCGCCTCGTCGTGGGGCACGCCGTGCACGACGTCGAGGTCGACCGGGAGCTGCTCGCAGGCCTCGACGACGTATCGAGTGCCCTTCTTCTCGAGATCCGAGGGTGCGTGGACGACGAGCGGACGCTCGCGCTCGACCGGAGGCACAGGCTCGTAGTCGCGCAGGTCGAGGCCCGGCGGGATCACCACCGCGTCGGGAACCCAGCGCGTCGCCGCATACGAGCCGACGATCCAGGCGTCGAACTTCTTGCGGTATTCGAGCTCCTCCGGACGTTTGCCGCGGATGTCGTCGCCGAGGAAGTGCATCACCGACCTCTTTCGCGTCGCCCGAAGGATCGGCTGGTTCAGCGACTTCGGGACGAGCGTCTTGCCGAAGTAGAAGTGGAAGATGTCGGCCTGCGGGAGATAGCGAAGGAGCGCGCGCCACTGCACCGCTTGCTGGCGTAGGAGTCCCTGTCGCGGCAGGTCGAGGTTGATGTCGTACTCGTCCGGCCGCCACTTCTGTGGCCAGAAGACGAGCAGGCGTGCATCGACGCCCTTGCGTCGCAGTGCGTTGACATGGGCCCAGCCGGTTCCGGCGAGGTTGACCGGGAGGTGCAGGACACGAGCGTCGATCGGTGCGGGCACAGGCGCAACGATACGATCCGCCCCCGTGCCCGCTGCGCTGAAACGGCGTCTGTACCGTGCTGCGCGCGACGTGCGA
The DNA here is from genome assembly GCA_046735315.1 of Actinomycetota bacterium. Classification (GTDB taxonomy): domain Bacteria; phylum Actinomycetota; class Thermoleophilia; order Gaiellales; family Gaiellaceae; genus 3-1-20CM-4-69-9. The sequence goes on along the minus strand of JBKPTB010000155.1, from coordinate 350 downwards.
CATCCGCGTCGCGCAGTCGAGCGCCGTCAGATTCGCGAAGAGGTTGCGCGCTTCCTCGGCGGACGCGCTGTGCTCGAGCGCTACGAGCGTGAGGTGCGCGAGAGCGGGCTCGTCGAGCATCTCCTCCAGAAGGGGCGCGAGCAGCACGAAGCGGTGACTGCAGCCGGTCATTCGCTCGGTGCGATCGGCTACGCGGAGGGGGCCTACCTCTATGCGGTGCTGCGGAACGTGCGACCGCTCGTCGCGGTGGAGACGGGCGTCGCGAACGGCTTCTCGACCGCCTTCTCCTTGCTCGCGCTCCAGGCGAACGGCGAGGGTCATCTGCATTCGATCGACCTCCCGCGTGAGGT
>JBKPTB010000154.1:0-9396 GCA_046735315.1 Actinomycetota bacterium | reverse complement strand
GATGTACACCGCCGGGTGCGAGTAGAACCAGAAGATGTGCTGGTACCCGAGTGGGTAGCCGCCGCCCGCGACGTCGAAGAAGTGTGTGTGCATGACGCGGTCGAACATGACGAAGAACTGCGAGCCTGCGATGAACGGCGTTGCGATCACGACCAGGAGCGACGTCGTGAAGTTCGCCCAGACGAGCAGCGGCATGCGCCAGAAGGTCATACCCGGCGCGCGCATCGTGATGATGGTGACCAGGAAGTTGAGGGCGGTCATGATCGAGCTCGCGCCGGCCCATTGCACGCCCATGTTGAAGAAGATCGTCCCCATCGGCTGATGGACCGAGAGCGGCGCGTAGCCCGTCCACCCGGCGGCAAACGCACCGCCAGGCACGAGGAAGCTCGAGAGCATCATGATCCCGGCGATCGGCAGCAGCCAGTAGGACAGCGCGTTCAGCCGCGGGAAGGCCATGTCGGGAGCACCCAGCATGAGCGGCACGACGAAGTTCGCGAGCCCGGCGAACGCAGGGATCACGAACAGGAAGATCATGAGCGAGGCGTGGACCGAGAACAGGCCGTTGTAGGTCTGGTTATCGAAGAACTGCATGCCGGGTTTCGCGAGCTCGGCGCGCACCAGCATCGCGAGCAGACCGCCGGCGAGGAAGAAGAAGATCGTCGTGGTCAGGTACTGAATCCCGATCACCTTGTGGTCCGTGTTGACGCGGAAGTAGTCCCGCCAGCTGTAGGCCCCGTGCCCTGAGTGGTCTTCCGGTCGGGTCGGCGAGCCGATCGCGTAGCGCACCCAGTAGTCGAAGGCGCCGATCCCCGCGAGAAAGCCGATCGGTGCCGCGATGAGCGCGCCGACCAGGACGATGATCTCGCCGAGCCAGATCGGATGCCAGCCGCCCCACCAGCGGCAGAGCACGACGATGCCGGCGCCGATCGCGAAGAAGAGCGGCGTCATCCAGGCCGCGCGCAAGAAGCCCGGGTAGAGCAGACGGCGCCACCCGCGCGGCGGGGGCGGCGGCCCGTGCCTTACCGGTTGCGCCTCGTGCTCGTGAGCGAGAGTCGTCATGCGCCCTTCTGACTCGCCCATTTGTCGAATGCCCCGGGTTGCATCACGATGACGCGTGAGCGCATGAGCGCATGGCCGAGGCCGCAGAGCTCCGTACAGATCAGCGGATACGTCCCGACCTTGTCTGGTGTGATGTGCAGCTTCGGCGTGAGGCCGGGCACGAGGTCCTGTTTCTGCCTGAACTCAGGAACCCAGAAGGAGTGCAGCACGTCCCTCGCATGCATCTCGAGCACGACCGAACGGTTCACGGGCAGGCGCAGCACGTCGGACTTCTTGTTGGCGTAACCGGGGTAGGTGAAGCTCCAGAAGAATTGCTGTGCGTAGACGTTGACGCGCAGCGGATTCGCGCCCGCGGCGTCGTCCTTCGCGAGGACGATCGCGCTGACGATCGCGATCGCGGTGACGAGCAGCGCCGGCACGGCCGTCCAGATGATCTCCAGGCCCGTGTGCCCGTGGATCGGCGGCCCGTCCGAATCGTCATCGGGCTTGGCTCGGAACTTCCAGACGGCGTAGATGCTGACCGCCGCGACGATCGAGAAGACGAAGATGCAGATTCCGGTGACGAACCAGAAGACGAAGTCGATCCGACCCGCCTCGCGCGAAGCCGAGCTGGGCAGCCAGTCGGGTATCAGCGCGACGGCGGACGCGACGGCGCCGGCCAGGACGCCGATCACGATCAGCTGGACGATCGAGCCCCTCCGCACGGACGCCGCCGAATCTACTTGACCCGGCGGGTGTGGTGCAGCGGTTTCGGCTCGGCACGGATGGGAACTTGGTGCCTGAAATCACCAAGGAGGCTGAATGGGACTCGGAGTTGGAATCTTCCTGATCGCCGTCGGCGCGATCCTCGCGTTCGCCGTCAACGCCACCTCGGGCGCCGTCGACGTCCACACCGTCGGCTGGATCCTCATGGGTGTGGGGCTGGTGAGCGTCCTGATCGCGCTGCTGTTCTGGGGCTCGTGGGCGGGTCCCGGCTACTGGTCCCGACGCCGGACGTACGTCGACGAAAGCGCTCCCCCGGCAGGCCCGCCGTACTGAGGGCCGCGAGCGCTCAGACGGCGACGGGCAGCTCGGCGACGAACCTGGATCCACCCGAGCCGCTCGACTCGACCCAGATACGTCCGCCCATCCGCTCGAGCAGCTCTCGGCTGATGTAGAGACCTAGGCCCGTCCCGCCGACGCCGCGCGTCAGGTCCGGATCGAGTCGGTAGAACTTCTCGAAGATCCTGCGGTGCTCGGCCGGCGGGACCCCGAGCCCCTCGTCGCTGACGGCAAATCGGAGCACAGGCCCGTCGATGGTGATCTCGAGGCGGACCTTGCCGCCGTCGGGCGAGTACTTGACTGCGTTGTCGACGAGGTTCGTGAACACCTGCCGGGCCTTGTCCGGGTCCGCCGCGATCAACGGCGTCGTCCTCGGCGCGTCGAGCTCGAGCTCGATGCCGGGCGGGGCATAGTGGCGCGCTGCGTCCAGGACACTGCGTGCCAGCTCCACGCCGTCGCACCGCTCGATCGTCGTGTGCATCGTCCCCGATTCGAGGCGGCTCGCCCAGAGGATGTCGTTGACGATGCGGGCGAGCCGGTCGGACTCGCTGGCGATCACCTCGAGCAGGCCGCTCCGCTGGGGCTCGCCGAGCGGCACGTCCTCGCGGCGCAGCGTGAGCGCCGCTCCGTAGATGGCGGCAAGCGGGGTTCGGAGCTCGTGCGAGACGGTCGAGACGAAGTCGGACTTGAGCGTCTCGACTGCCCGTTCTGCCGTGAGATCGCGGAATGCGAAGACCGTGCCGTCTTCGAAGTTCACTGCAGTGATGGAGAGCCAGAGCTCGCGGCCGTTGATCTCGACCGGCTGTGTCTGCGGGCGGAGGGAGCCGCTTCTGGCCAGGTCGGAGATGTGCGTCCATGAACCGAAGACGTCCTCGGCTCGACGACCGAGCGTCTCGGCGGTGGAGAGCCCGGTGATGTGCTCGATCGCCGGGTTCCAGAGGCGAATGATCCCGTCGCGTTCGACGAGCACGACTCCGTCCGCAACGTGCTCGACGACCAGAGCGGCCCGCGCTCGTTCCTCCGCCTCGCGGTAGAGGCGGGCGTTGTCAACGGCGACCGCTGCGCGCCGCCCGAGGTGCATCGCAAAGTCGAGATCGTCCTCGTCGTAGAGCCGAGCCGGATCCGCGGAGACCAGCATGAGGGCCCCGAACGTTCGGCCGGCAGCGATCAGCGGCACGACCATCGCCGACTCCATCCCGAGCTCGTGCAGGATCCGGTAGTGCTCCGCGTCCTTCGTCGACGAGACGAGGAGCTCGTCCGAGATCGTTCGGTACAGCGCAGCTTCGCCGGTGCGTACGACACGCGCAGTCCCCTCCGTCTCGTCGGGCTCCGGAGCGTAGAGCTGCTTCGACCGTTCTCCCCAGATGGCCTTCGCCGGATCCTTGTGCACGACTTCGAGGCGCCTGAACCGGCCGTCGTCGTCGAGGACGTCGACGGCGTACCAATCGGCAAAGTCTGGGACGAGGAGCGAAGCGAGCTCGGCCAGGGTGGTCTCGTAGTCGAGCGTCGACGCCAGGCGCTGGCTGGCCTCGGCCAGCACCGAGAGCCTCGCGCCGACGGCCTCCGCCGCTGCGCGTGCACGCTCGCGTTCGGTCACGTCGGTGATCACGACACCGACGCCGATCGGCTCGTCCGACATCGTTCGCACCGGGTAGTAGCTGACGAGGGAGTCGCGTGTCTCCCCGGTTCCGCCCGGAAGCACCCGGTGCACGTGCTGGTCGAGGATGGGCTCGCCGGACTCGAGGACCTGCCGATGCAGGGGCTCGATCTCGCTCGCGTGCTCGTCGCCCAGGACGTCGCGGAGCGTCCGGCCGAAGTGCTCCTCGGCGGGGAGGCCGTTCATCTTGGCCAGGGCCTCGTTGACCCTGATGTAGCGGAAGGCGGTGTCCATGAGCGCCATGCCGACAGGCGCGGCCGCAAAGACGGAGTCGAGCACGGCGAGCGACTCTCGCGCTTGCACCCGCGCGGCGTCCGCCCCACGAAAGAGGAGCGCGTTGTCGACTGCGATGGCGGCGTGACGCGCAAGATCCATGGCGGTCGCAAGCTGCGCCTCGCCGTAGCGGCGCCCGCTCTCCGCGAGGACGAAGGTGATCGCGCCGAGCGCACGGTCTCGCGCAACGAGCGGTATGCAGATGGAGGACTGAAGACCGAGCTCCTTCAGGATCTCGTGCAACTCGGGCTTGTCGGCGACCGCTTCGCGCAGGAGCTCCTCGGGGATCTCGGTGAAGAGCTCTGGACGCCGGGTGCGGATGACATTGGGGACGCCGTACGGGGCATCGGGGTCCGGCGGATATCTCTCCGCGACCTCACTCGCCCACTGCACCTTGTCCGGATCGACGTGGGCAACGGCGAGGCGTTCGATCGAGCCGTTCCGCGCGACCATGTCGATCGCGCACCAGTCGGCAAATCCGGGAACGGCGAGTTTGGCCAGGTTCGCGAGGGTGGTCTCGTAGTCGAGCGAGGAGGCGAGCAACTCGCTCGCCTCGGCGATGAAGGTCCGGTCGGCTGCGAGTTGGCGCTGCTCCTGGTAGAGCGCGGCGGCCCCCATCGCCGCCGCGGCGAGGTTCGCAAGCAACAGTGCCGAGCTCTTCTCCGCCTCGGTGAGCACATGCCGCTCGCGGTAGTAGAAGGCAAGGGTCCCCAGCACGTGGTCGCCGTAGCGCAGCGGGAGTGCCATCATCGAGCGCGTCCCTTCGGCGGCATGAGCTCGGCGGTGCTCGGGGGTCAGCCACTCGGTAGCGGCGATGTCCTCGGCGATGAGCGGCGCATCGAGGGGGACGGTCGCGGTTTGCCCCCGGATCGCCTCGGCGGCGCTCGCGATGTACTCCGCGGACAGTCCGGCGTGCGCAGCGACGCTCCAGGAGTCGGCCTCTTCGTCGTACTGCCAGAGCGCGTGGGCATCGGCGGCCAGCGTCCGCTGTGCGAGTGCGAGCACGGCGGGCAGCATCTTCTCGACCTCGAGCGAACCGAGGATCGTCGACGAGGCTTCGAGAAGCAGCCGCAGGCGGTCGAGGTCCTCGGCGTAAGGCCGCTCGGCATCGACTGGCGTTCGTCGTTCGACGTCCTGAGTGGCCATGGAACTCCTGGGATTGGGCGAGGTCTCTGACTGTACTCCGCGTCGTCGCAAATTCCTTATTGCCACGCCGACTCAGAATCGGCAGAGATGAGGCGCGACGTTAGGTCTAACTCGCCAGATGCGATCGCTACGTCGGAATACTCTCGCTGCGAACATCGTTGCGGGAGCTGTCGAGACAGGAGGCAGATATGTCTTACGGAATTCTGCTCTTGCGCGTGGTCGTCGGTCTTGCGTTCGTCGGACACGGGACGCAGAAGCTGTTCGGTTGGTTCGGCGGTCACGGACCGAAGGGGACCGGCGGGTTCTTCGCGTCTCTCGGGTATCGCGCCGGAGTGCTGATGGCCGTCGCCGCCGGATTGTCCGAGGCAGTGGGAGGAGCGCTGCTAGCCCTCGGATTCGTCACGCCGCTCGCCGGCGCGCTCCTGGCGGCCGTGATGATCAACGCCATCGCCGCGGTGACGTTCAAGAGAGCGTTCATGTTCGGCTCGGAGCTCGAGATTGCCTACCTGACGGTTGCCGTCTCGATTGCGGCAATCGGTCCGGGCCGCTTCTCGATCGACCGAGCGATCGGGTGGGGCGACAACATCTCCGGCGTCTGGTGGGGTGTCGGCGCACTCGGCGCTGCACTCGTTGTCTCGCTTCTGACCTTGACCCTCGGTCGAACCCGGCCCGTCGGCCAGGAGGAGGCGGTGGCGCAGACCTAGCCGAAGAAGCTTGAGGCGATCGGTCAGGCGGCCTCGAACCGCGGGTTCCAGATCACCTCCCAGAGGTGTCCATCCGGGTCGCGGAAGTACCCGGAGTAGATCCCCCAGGGCCGCTCGTGCGGCTCGTCGGTGAGCGCCGCGCCCGCAGCCTCAGCTTCGGCGAGCAACGCATCCACCTCCTCTCTGCTGCCGACGAGGTGACCGATGGTGAACTCACCACGACCGGGCGCATCGAACGAGGCGTTCGCGTCCTTCGCCAGGTCGGTCCGTCCGTACAGGGAGAGGATCAAGCCGTCGTCCAACTCGAACAGCGCGGCCGCTCCGCCCGGAGTCGTGTCGTCGCCGACGAACTCCGTCCCGATCACCCCAGGCGACTCGAGGCCAAGGGCCCGGTAAAACGCGAGCGACCGCTGGAGGTCGCTCACCCCCAGTGTGATGACGTGGATTCGTGACCGCATTCGGGCATTCTCCCCGGCCGCTAGGGCCGCCGCGGAGTGCGCAGCTGGTGGGCTCCCGCTGGAGGGAACCTCCCGGTTCCCCCAGACCCCTCCACCGGTCCGCGCGCTTCGCGCAAGGACGATCGCTTCGCGATGGGCCGTGCAGGGATCGAACCTGCGACCTTGGGATTAAGAGTCCCCTGCTCTACCAGCTGAGCTAACGGCCCCAAGCGGGTGCGTAGTGTAGCCGCGCCTCGGCGAAGATAGCCTTGGCCGGCGATGAAGCCGGATGTTGCCATCGTCGGAGCGGGATACGTCGGCATGCCGCTCGCGCGTGCCTTTGCCGAGGGCGGCAAGAACGTCGTCCTCGTCGACATCGACGAGGAGGTCGTCGCCGGCATCAACCGCGGTGAGAGCCACATCGGCGACGTCCCCTCGGAGGAACTGAAGCCGCTCGTCGACGCCGGTCGGGTCTCCGCGACGACCGACTACGACGCCCTCACGGATGCCGATGCGATCCTGATCGCGCTGCCAACGCCGCTGTCGAGCCAGCGCGAGCCGGACCTCTCGATCATCAGGGGTGCTGTCGAGGACATCGCATCGCGCCTGCGCCGGGGCCACGTCATCGTCCTCGAGTCGACGACGTACCCGGGCACTACTCGCGAGTGTCTCCAGCCGATCCTCGAGCGAACGGGCCTGAAGGCAGGCAAGGACTTCCATCTCGCGTTTTCGCCGGAGCGCGTCGATCCCGGCCGGGAGGACTGGACGACCAGCAACACGCCGAAGGTCCTCGGCGGTCTGACCACGGCGTGCACCGAGCGGGCGGCTGAGCTCTATCGCAGCGCGGTTGACACGATCATTCCGGTCTCGTCACCTGAGACCGCCGAGATGTCGAAGCTGCTCGAGAACATCTTCCGGGCGGTCAACATCGCGCTGGTGAACGAGCTGGCCCAACTCTGTGAGCGAATGGATCTCGACGTGTGGGAGGTGGTCGAGGCCGCCGAGACGAAGCCATTCGGGTTCATGAGCTTCAAGCCGGGGCCCGGCCTGGGCGGTCACTGCATCCCGATCGATCCCTTCTACCTCACCTGGAAGGCGCGGGAGTTCGACTTCGCGACCGAGTTCATCGACCTCGCCGGCAAGGTCAACGCGAACATGCCCTACTTCTGCCGCTCTCTCATCTCGCAGGCGCTGAACCACGGCGCACAGAAGTCGCTCAAGGGCTCGCGCATTCTCGTGCTCGGCGTGGCCTACAAGGCCGACATCGACGACGTGCGCGAGTCGCCGGCGGAGAAGATCATCCAGCTGCTGCGCAAGGGCGGCGCGGACGTCTCCTATCACGACCCGCACGTCGAAGAGTTCGACGGCCTGCGGTCCACGGCCTACACACCCGAGAGCTACGACTGCGTCGTCATCGTCACCGCGCACGGGTCGATCGACTACGACGATCTGGTCGATCGCGCACAGATCGTCGTCGACCTACGTAACGCAACCGGCAGGAACGGCACAGGCAATGGGAAAGTCTGGAAACTGTGACGGTGGCTCGACTGGCGCAGATCGGGGTCGGCCAGTGGGGCAAGAACCTCGCGCGCAACTTCGCCGACCTCGCCGAGCTTGCCTGGGTCTGCGACATCGACGAGTCGCAACACGGCGGCCTGGCCGAGCAGTACTCGCCGGCACGGGTCACCGGCAACGTCGACGAGGTGCTTGCCGACCAATCGGTCCAGGCGGTCGTGATCGCGACCCCCGTGCCGTCGCATTACGAGCTAGCACGCCGCGCGCTCGAGGCGGACAAGCACGTCTTCGTCGAGAAGCCGCCCGCGATGCGCGCCGCCGAGCTGGAGGAGCTGTGCGACCTCGCGGAAGAGCGCAGCCGAGTGCTGATGCCGGGTCATCTGCTGCTTTATCACCCCGCCGTGCAGAGGCTGAAGGAGATCGTCGACTCTGGCGAGCTGGGCGACGTTCTCTACGTCTACGGCAACCGTCAGAACCTCGGGACATTCAGGACGAACGAGAACGCGCTCTGGTCTCTCGGCGTCCACGACCTATCGGTCCTGTTGCACCTCCTCGAGGAAGAGCCGAGCGAAGTGCGCGCACAGGGCAACGCTTTCCTGACGGGCGGCGTCGAGGACGTCGTCTTCTGCTACCTGCGGTTCCCCTCCGGGAAGATGGCGCACATGCATCTGTCCTGGCTCGACCCGCACAAGATCCGTCGCATCACGGTCGTCGGCAACGAGAAGATGGCGGTCTTCGACGATATGGAACGAGAGCGGAAGATCACCGTCTACGACAACTGGCGAACGCGGACCGGGAACATCTACAGCCCCAAGGTCGACACGACCGAGCCGCTGCGGCGCGAGTCCGAGCACTTCCTGCAGCTCGTGGGGGGCGACGGCGATCCGCACAAGGCCGCACGAGACGCCGTGCCGGTGGTCCGGGCGCTCGAACAGCTCCAGGCATCACTCGAAACCGTCACAGTTTGAGCGTCGCTCGCCTTCGGCTCGCTCCCGTGAGGGAAACCTCCCGGTTTCCCCCTTTGCCCCTTCCCCCGCTCACCGACCAAAGGATGGTCGGTGAGCACTGAAGTCGCTCCGACCGCGATCGTCTATCCCGGGACCGTGCTCGGGGAGGGCTGCAAGATCCTCGACTACGCGGTCGTCGGCAAACAACCGACCCTGGGGCCGCGCTCGACTGCGAAGCGCGACGAGCTGCCGCCGCTCGAGCTCGGTGCGGGCACGATCGTCTCGACTGGAGCGATCCTGTTCGCGGGGACAGTCATTGGAGACCGCACGATCGTCGGCGACCAGGCCTGCGTTCGTGAGCGTTGCACGATCGGTGACGACGTGGTGATCGGGCGGGGTACGCTCGTGGAGAACGACACGTCGATCGGTTCCATGACCAAGATCCAGGCCGACGCCTACCTCACCGCCTACTCGACCGTCGAGGACAGGGTCTTCATCGCACCACGCGTGATCACCACGAACGACAACTTCATGGGCCGTACCGAGAGGCGTCACGCACTACGCAAGGGGCCGACAATCAGGCGCGGTGCGCGCGTCGGCGCCGGCGCGGTGCTCTG
>JBKPTB010000153.1:0-8631 GCA_046735315.1 Actinomycetota bacterium | reverse complement strand
GAAGACATCACAGGGTTGCCTCCGCACGCAATCACGCAGCGCGGCGTCGGGCGCACGTTTCAGAACATCCGCCTCTTCCAGCAGATGTCAGCGCTCGAGAACGTGCTCGTGGGCATGCATTCTCGGCTCCGCGGCGGCATCATCGCCAGCATCCTCCGCACGCCGCGGATCAGGCGCGAGGAGGAGCAGGCACGCACGACGGGCCGGGAGCTGCTCGCGTACTGCGGGCTCGCCGGCCGCGGCGACGTCTACGCGCGCAATCTTCCTTACGGCGACCAGCGCCGCCTCGAGGTCGCGAGGGCGCTCGCCACGCAGCCGAAGCTTTTGCTGCTCGACGAGCCGACCGCCGGGATGAACCCGCAGGAGACGATCGAGTTCGTCGGCTTCGTCCACCGCCTCCGCGAGGAACGAGGGCTCACGGTCCTGCTGATCGAGCACGACATGCGCGTCGTCATGGGCGTCTCCGACCGCGTGACGGTGCTGGACTACGGCGCCAAGATCGCCGAAGGGACACCGGCCGAGGTTCGGACCGACCCCCGGGTGATCGAGGCCTATCTTGGAACCGGAGCGGTGGCGAGTGGCTAGCAGCCCCGTCCTCCGCGTTGAGGACATCCACACCTACTACGGCCCGATCGAGGCCCTGAAGGGCATCTCGCTCGAGGTGGGCGAGCGGGAGATCGTCACGCTCATCGGCTCGAACGGCGCGGGCAAGACGACGACGCTGCGTTCGATCAACGGGCTAAACCATCCCCGCCGGGGCCGGATCCTCTTCCAGGGGGACGACGTCACTAGGACGCCTGCGCACGAGGTGGTCAGGCGAGGCATCTCGCAGTCGCCCGAAGGGCGGAAGCTGTTCCCGCGCATGAGCGTGATCGAGAACCTCGAGATGGGCGCCTTCCAGCGGGTCGACCGGGCCGGGATGAAGGAGGACATGGACCGCGTGTACTCGCTCTTCCCTCGGCTGGCGGAGCGCAAGAGCCAGAAGGCGGGCACGATGTCCGGCGGCGAGCAGCAGATGCTCGCGATCGGGCGCGCGTTGATGGCCCGCCCGAAGCTGCTCCTGCTCGACGAGCCGTCGATGGGGCTCGCGCCGATCCTGGTGGAGAGGATCTTCGGGATCGTCAAGGAGATCAACGAACAGGGAACGCCGATCCTGCTCGTCGAGCAGAACGCGCTGATGGCGCTCGAGATCGCGGACCGGGGTTACGTCCTCGAGACGGGCAAGGTCGCCCTCGCCAACAGCGCTGCTCTGCTTCGGCAGGACGAACAGGTCCGAAAGACGTATCTTGGTGAATCCGATTAGGCGAAAGGAGATCTAGGTGGCCCGAAAGAAGGCAATGACACTCGCAGGGATGATCGTCGTCCTATTGGGCACACTCGCGGCTGCAGGCTGCGGCGGCTCGAGTAACAAGAGCTCGGCGACGACCACGACGTCAGCGAGTGGAGGCTCGATTCAGGCGCCGGCAGCGATCAAGAGTGCAGGCAAGCTGGTCTTCTGCAGCGACATCACGTACCCGCCGGAAGAGTCGTACAAGCCCGGCACGACGACGCCAGAGGGCTCCGACATCGACATCGGCGACTACATCGCCAAGAAGATGGGCGTGACGGCGCAGTTCGACAACACAGGCTTCGACGGGATCATCGCCGCCCTCCTCGCGAAGAAGTGCGACGCGATCATCTCGGGAATGAACGACACTCCCGAGCGGAAGAAGCAGGTGGCCTTCGTCGACTACCTGAAGGTCGGGCAGTCCTTCATGGTTCGGGCCGGCAACCCGAAGCACATCACCGACATCGCGAGCCTCGCCGGCCTCTCGGCCTCGGTCGAGACCGGGACGACGAACAAGGACTACCTCGACGCACAGAGCAAGCAGCTCCAGAGTCAGGGCAAAAAGGCGATCAAGGTCGTGCCCTTCCCGAAGGACACCGACGCGGCGAACGCGCTCAAGACCGGCAAGGTCGACGCCTATTTCGGTGACGCACCGGTCGCCGCCTACTACATCGAGAAGGATCCCAAGTCGTTCGCGATCGGCGGCACGCCGGTCAACCCGATCTCGATCGGGATCGCGATCCGCAAGTCGGACACGGAGCTGCAGGCTGCCGTGAAGCAGGCGATCAAGGACATCTACGCGGATGGGACGATGGACACGATCCTGACCAGGTGGAAGCTCGGCAAGGCAGTCGCGAAGCTGCAGCCGTGAGCGATGATCGTCGCTGCTGTCGACTGGCACGTAGTTTGGCAGCGGATATTTCACCCTGACCATGTGTTCGTCCTCGCTCTGTGGAGGACGATCTACATCTCGGTCTGTGCCCAGGTACTGGGCGTCGTGCTCGGCCTGGTCGCCGCGCTGATGCGGCTGTCGACGTTCTTCCCGCTCAGGTGGTTGTCAGGCCTCTACGTGCTCATCTTCCGGGGCACGCCGCTGATCGTGCAGATCTTCTTCGTCTACTTCGGGGCAAATCTGCTCTTCGGCTTCACTCTCATCCCGAACAACGTCAACTTCGGGCTGTTCACGATGAACGGCGCGGCGTTCGCCGGCATCGTCGCGCTGGGCGTCAACGAGGGCGCGTACATGCGCGAGATCATCCGCGCCGGCATCGACGCGGTCGACAGGGGCCAGATGGAGGCGGCCAAGTCGCTCGGGATGCCCTACCGGCTCGCAATGCGCCGAATCGTCTTGCCGCAGGCAACTCGCTTCATCGTCCCGCCCCTCGGCAACGAGTTCAACAGCATGTTGAAGAACTCGTCGCTCGTCTTCTTCATCGGCGTGACCGAGCTCTTCGGTTACGCAGAGATCCGCTACTCGACGGACTTCAAGCCGGTCGAGGAATTCTTCGCGGTCGCCTTCTGGTACCTCGTCCTGACGACCGTCTGGAGCCTGATCCAGGCTCAGATCGAGCGCAAGCTCGCAGCCAGCGAGCGCGGCGACGAGCTCAGCTTCCGCGAGCGGATCGCGGCGGCGTGGCTCCCGTCCGCGATGCGGATCCGAGGCACCCAATGAGCACGAACGGGCCGGTCCTGAGCGCGGAGGACGTGGTCAAGCGCTTCGGCCGGCTCGAGGTGCTCAAAGGGGTGTCGCTCGACGTCCAGCCTCGCGAGGTCGTGTGCATCATCGGCCCGTCCGGATCCGGAAAGACGACGTTCATCCGCTGCGTGAACCACCTGGAGAAGATCGACTCCGGCCGCATCCTGGTGAACGGCCACCTGATTGGCTACCGGGAGCGAGGCGACAAGCTCGTCGAGGACACCGAGCGCAACATCGCCCGCCAGAGGGCCGAGATCGGGATGGTCTTTCAGCGCTTCAACCTCTTCCCACACAAGACGGCGCTCGAGAATGTCATCGAAGCGCCCATCCACGTCCGCGGGGTCCCGGGGAGCGAGGCGATCAAGCAGGGACAGGCTCTGCTGGAACGCGTCGGCCTTGCCGACAAGTTCGCCACCTATCCCGGCAAGCTCTCCGGCGGCCAGCAGCAGCGGGTGGCGATCGCACGGGCGCTCGCGATGAATCCCGCGCTGATGCTCTTCGACGAACCGACGAGCGCGCTCGACCCGGAGGTGATCGGCGAGGTGCTGGACGTCATGAAGGCGCTCGCCTTCGAGATGGGCACGACGATGATCGTGGTCACGCACGAGATGGGGTTCGCACGCGAGGTCGCAGACCGCGTTGTGATGATGGACGACGGAAAGATCATCGAAGAAGGGCCCCCGGCCCACTTCTTCGACGATCCCAGGGAAGAGCGGACGAAGCGGTTTCTCTCGAAGATCCTCTGACTCAGCCGCCCGTTACGCGCAACGGGAAGTACGGTGGAGAGAGGAGGAAGCCGACGCGAGGGGGCCTCTCCGCCCACCCTCGTGCCATCGTCAGCGCGGCGCCGATCCCGTGCGTCGGCACGAACCCCAGCTGTCTCGCGGCGCCGTGGTCCCGGCAGCCGGCGATGATCACGTGCCCGAGCCTACTGAGCGCCGGCTGGCACCCTTCCCAGTCCACGAAGGGAAGCAGCGGGTGGCACGAGCGGCCCGAGCGGTAGGCCTCCATCGCCCGGGCGTCCGTTACAACGGCGATCTCGGCGGCGGCCAGCGCGGCTTCCTGTGGCCCGGTGGGACGAGTCGCCGCAAAGAACGCGCGGTAGGGCTGCTGCGTCGGGTGCGAGAAGTGACGTTGGAAGCGGTGCAGGAGGATCGCGGTGCCGCCTTCGGCCAGCGGAAACGAATCGCGCCAGAGGCGCAGCGCGATCCCCAGCCCGAGGTAGGCGCCGAGCAACGGGTTCGGTCTTTCCCGCGGAAGGTAGGGGGTCGTGCGCGGGACGCCGATGAACACTGCGTCGAGCTCGCGTTCGAGCGTGATGCCGCGGAGCTCGACCCCACGAAGGAGGGCCTCGGTGTGCGCGACCGACGGCGGCCCGGCGAACGTGGCCGCGACCGAGCGTTCGAGTGGCAAAGAGCGCAGCACGTACGCACGCACGGCACCGGGCAGCATCCGGAAGAGGTGGCGGAACGGCGAGCGCACCACGCGTTCGAGCGCCTGCTCCTCGTACGGGTAGCCGCTCAGGGTCCCGCTCAATCGAGGATGGTTCAGGACGAGCGAGGCTCCGATCACGGGCACGCGGCGTACGAGGGCACGTTCGAGCTCGAGGCCGAGCCGCCAGCCCTGAGAGCCGGAGGTCTCGAGGAGCGAGTACGCCCCCGCGGCACGCAACACCTCTCGGCCGGAGGCGCCGACGAGCGCCGCCGGCCCTCCATGCAGAACCGTCTCTGCGGCGGAAACGACGACGACTACGTCGGTGCGGACGAGCGCCGGGTGCACCTTGAGCGGAATCGAGCCCGACGTGCCGATTTCGACCAGGTCGTCGCGCTCGACGTCGTGCACCTCGACGTGGCCGTGAAAGTGCCTGGCGAACTCCGGCGATACGAGTGTCTCGAGTTGCTCGCTCCCCGCGCGGCGTGACAGGCCTCCCGCGACGAGGAGCGTCTGATAGCCGGTCGGGATCCCGAGCCGTTCGAGCTCGGCAACGGCTGCGGCGATAGCCGACTGCCGGGGGTCCCGCTCGGTGCCGGGCAGCGGAAGCTGCGGCGGCTCGACCACGATCGTGGCGCGGGCTCCGCGGGAGACGAGCGCCTCGAGCGGTTCACCGGCGAGCGGGAAGCGCAACGCATCGCGAACTGCGGCGCCCACGTCCGCGACCGCGTCTGCCGGAGGCGGCGGTCGCAGCACCACAGCATCGTCTGCCGCGGTCACGACGACGAGCCGTGACCCGGCGAGCAACGGAACGCGCTTCAAGGCAGGTGCCGGTAGAGGCGCAAGAAGGTGGGGCGAAAGCCCCGACGCGGCCAGAAGCGCGACGCGTAGAGGTTCGTCATCCGCCAGTCGATCACCATCACCGGGATGTCGGCCGCATGTGCCCAATCAAGCACGTGCTCGGTGAGGGCGCGCCCGACACCCGAGCCTCGCGCCTCGGGCTCGGTCGAGGCCGCCGCCAGGTCGATGGAGCTCGCAGGAACACGCAGGTCGGGCGGTCGGCGGTAGAGGACGATGTGTCCGACGATGCGCCCATCACGTTCCGCGACGAAGTGCTCGAACTTCTCGTCGTCCCACGTGTCGCGCCATTCCTCCTCTGCCTCTGTCGCGGACGGGGCGGTCGACGGCGAGAAGCTCGGCGAAGGGATCATCGACTCGGTCATCAACCGGTCGAGCCGCGCCGCGTCCACGAGATCGTCGGGAGTCCCGTGCCTGATGTGAATCCCGGCGTCGAACCGCTGTCCCGGTGCCGTCTCACGGATGGCGAGGACGCCGCTCGCGCCGAAGCACAGGCGGAACCATGCATCGACGAGCGACGTGTCGCTGGCGGGTACGAACGCAGCGTGACGTCTGTGGCCGGCCTCCGCCCACTCGGCCGCGGCCGCGGCGTAGAGGTCGCGCACGAGCTCCGCATCGGCGGCAACCGCGTGTCCCGCGATGCCGACCATCATCCAGCTGTCCGTGGCGCTGCCGAAACGACGTGGGGATGCGAGGAGGTAGCCGACGAGCTCGTCGCCCGAGAGCGCAGCGACCCCTGTGGCACCCTCCACCCACCATTCGCGTTCGATCTCCTTGCGGAAGTCGGTCGCCTCGGGCAAGAGCGGCTCTGCCTGACGATGGCGCGCGTGCCGAGCAGCGAGGAGCCGCGCGGCCTCGTCGAGGTGCTCGTCGGAAAATGGGCGAATCTGCAGGTCCGTCATCAGGCGCCGGACGATAGCGTTGGAGTGAATGCCGAAGACTCTCACCGGTGCGGAGCTGCAGCTCGACGACGGGCCGGCGCGCGACGCCGAACTCTTCCTCGTCGACGGGAACAATCTGGCCTACCGGGCCTTCTTCGCGCTTCCCGAGGAGCTTGCGACGACCGAAGGCTTTCCGACCAACGCACTGCTCGGCTTCACGAACATGCTCTTCAAGCTCCTGTCCGACTACAAGCCGAAGGGCGTCGCGGTTGCATGGGACACGCGCCCCGCGGAGCGGCTCGAGGTCGCCGGCACCTACAAGGCCGACCGCAGGCCCACACCCGGCTTGCTCTCGGAGCAGTTCCCCTACTTCCGTCCGATCGTCGAGGCCTTTGGCTACCGCAACCTCGAGTTCGAGGGCTGGGAGGCGGACGATGTGATCGCGACGCTGGCGACGCGTGCCGACGAAGCAGGGATCCGGACGTGCATCGTCTCGACGGACCGTGACGCGTTCCAGCTGGTCTCGGACAACGTCAGCCTGATGATGACGCCTCGCGGTGTCTCGGACGTGAACGTGTACACGCCCGAGCGGGTCGAGGCGCGCTACGGCATCAAGCCGGAGCAGATCCCCGACTTCATCGGGCTGAAGGGCGACACGTCGGACAACATCCCCGGCATTCCCGGCATCGGCGACAAGACGGCCGGCCAGCTGGTAGCGCAGTACGGGTCGCTCGAAGAGGTGATCGACCACGCGGACGAGCTCTCCCCGGCCCGGCGGAAGAACATCACCGAGCACGCCGAGCAGGCCCGGCAATCGAAGGAGCTCGCGACGATGCGACGCGATCTCGATCTCAACTGTGATCCGGCCGAGCTCGTGCTCTTGCCGCCGGATCGCTCCGAGCTGCGCGAGATGTTCCGCCGCTTCGAGTTCCGCAACCTCCTCGGCCGCGTGGACATCCTGGACGAGGCCGTCCCGGCGCAGCCGATGCGCGTCGAAGGCACGCAGGTTGCGTGGCGCGAAGGCGAATTCCCCGACGTGGACGGACGGGCCGCGCTTGCGATCCGCGATGGTCGCTTCGCGCTGGCGCGAGATCAGGGCGTCATCGTCGGCGAGTGGGAGCAGGGTCTGGAGCGGCGCCTCGACCGGGCTCAGCTGATCGCACACGACTTCAAGGCGCTGCCGCGACTGACGATGGAGCCCGCCGAGGACACGATGCTGCTTGCGTACCTGATCGAGCCGGGGCGAGCAGGCTACGAGCTCGACGATCTCGCGCAGGAATACGGCGTCGAGCCGATCCCCGAGCCAGCGACCGAGGACGAGACCGCGGCGCTCGTTCGTCATGCGGAGATCCCGCGCCGGCTCGCGCCGACCATGCTCGAACGCGTGCGCGAGCGTGGAGCGGAGGAGCTCTACCGGACGATCGAGCTCCCGCTCACTGCCGTGCTGGCGTCCATGGAGGACGCCGGGGTGCGCATCGACACGTACCGGATGGGCGAGATCACGGCGCGCCTCGCCGATCGACTCGAGGAGCTCGAGGCCAGGGCCTACGAGCTCGCAGGCGAGGAGTTCATGCTCGGGTCGACGCAGCAGGTCGCACGGGTCCTGTTCGAGAAGTTGCAGCTGACCCCTGGACGGAAGGGGAAGACGGGGTACTCGACGGACACTCGAGTCCTGCGCACCATCCGCGGCGAGCACGAGATCGTCGGGGTGATCGAGGAGTGGCGCGAATACTCGAAACTGCTCAACACCTACCTCGGGCCGTTGCCGTCGCTCATCTCGGAGTCGGACGGGCGTCTGCACACACACTTCAACCAGACGGTCGCCTCCACTGGTCGGCTATCGACATCGAATCCGAACCTGCAGGCGATCCCGATCAGGACGGAGCTCGGCAAGGAGATCCGTTCGGCTTTCGTCCCCGAGGCGGGCAGCCGGCTGCTCTCGGCCGACTACTCCCAGATCGAGCTGCGCATCCTCGCGCACGTGTCGGGAGAGCCGAAGCTGCGCGAGGCGTTCGCGCGCGGCGAGGACATCCATACCGCGACCGCCGTGGAGGTCCTCGGCAAGGAGCCGGCCGAGCTCACGTCCGGGGACCGGTCGATCGCGAAGATGATCAACTTCGGGATCGTCTACGGCATCTCGGCGTTCGGCCTCTCGGAGAATCTCGAGATCCCTCGTGAGCAGGCGCAGGAGTACATCGACGCCTACCTCGCGCGGTTCCCCTACGTGCAGGACTTCATCCAGCGCACGATCGAGCAGGCGATGCGCGACGGCTACGCCACCAGCCTGCTGGGCCGGCGCCGTCCCACACCGGAGATCCGTGCTTCCAACAGGCAGACTCGGTCGCTCGGCGAGCGGCTCGCGGTCAACTTCGTCATGCAGGGGTCGAACGCGGACATCATCAAGAAGGCGATGATCGGCATCCACCGGCGACTTCGCG